>JANLQE010000120.1:0-15602 GCA_031367625.1 Bacteroidota bacterium | reverse complement strand
GCAGAAAATGCCACTTATCAATCGGTGTTTAATATGATTGCGAAAGCATTTAATAAAAAACCACCGCATAAAAAAGTAACCCCCCTGCTTGCAAAAATTGTTTGGCGTTTGCAGGCCATAAAAGGAAAGCTTACCGGTAATACTCCACTGATTACAAAAGAAACTGCCGCAACTGCATTAGCCAAAGTAAATTTTGATAATAGTAAGCTGCTTAAATTTTTACCCGGTTTTAAATATCATACGTTAAAAGAAACTATTGCTTATACCTGCAATGCATTGCAACAAAAAATTAACAGCTAATAGTTTATTTTCGGCTTTTAAAAATCTGATACATGAAAATACTGATGACTTTTTTATCGCTGTTGTTTATATCAGCAACCACTATTGCTCAATCTAATTATTACGTTACCGGAAAAGTAATCAGCACCCAAACATCTTTGCCATTGCAGGGCGCATCTGTATTTGCACAAAACACAACCATAGGTACAGCCACAGATGCAGAGGGAAATTTTAAATTGCTATTACCAAATGGCGGCTACGATTTAGTGGTAACATTTACAGGGTATAACACCGAAACCAAAAGGGTTACCACCGGCGATGCAGATAATAAAAATATTGTTTTTCAATTGAGGCAAAAGGAAAAAGAAATGATGGAAGTTTCTGTAGTAGCTTCTACAGAGGTAAAAGACGGCTGGGAAAAATATGGCTCTTTTTTTCTGGATGAATTTATTGGCAAAACAGCTAACAGTAAAAACTGTACAATCAAAAATCCTGAGGTATTAAAATTTTATTTTTCCAAAAGAAAAAACAGGCTGAAAGTATTAGCCACAGAGGCTTTGCAAATTGAAAACAAAGCATTGGGTTATACTATTAAATATGCCCTCGATTCTTTTACGCATGAATATACAACAGAAATAAGTTTATATACCGGCTATCCGTTTTTTGAAGAAATGCTGGCAAAAGACAGCGCCCGGCAATTGCAATGGAACCAGGCCAGGCAACAGGCATACAAAGGTTCTATCCTGCATTTTATGCGAAGCGTTTTTAATAAAAATTTAAAAGAGCAGGGCTTTGAAATACAGTTCATCATAAAAACAGAAACAAGGCAAACAGCAGTTAGCCTGAAAGATGTGTACGCCGCATTGCATTATCAAAAAGATGACAGCACCAGCACTGTAAAAATTTTACCCAACCAAAATGATGTTGGGGTGCTTTATACAAAAGAAAAACCTGCAGAAGATTTTATAAAATTAAATCCGGGTGAGCCTGCTGATTTTCAATTTTCGGTGCTGAGTTTTATACCACAGCATTTCATTATCATAGAACAGAACGGTTATTATTTTGAACAGAATGAACTTTCCATCAGCGGATACTGGGTATGGGATAAAGTAGCAGATTTGCTGCCGTATGATTATGCGCCGCTGTAAACAAATTTCAAAAGGTTCAACTTTTTAAACCTTTCGTTCCCCCATCACTTTTTCCCATAATACAGGAATACGTTTTATCCATACCAGTTCTCTTTTTACAATACCTGCTTCCTGTGCAGGCGCTCCCCAATAAGTTTTGTTTCCTTCCAGATCACTGCCTACGCCGGTACGCCCAAGCAACACAGCATTTTCTCCAATGGTTAGTGTTTTATTTACAATCACGCCACCCCATAAAGTAACCCCATCTTTTATGGTAACTACACCTGCTACCACCACGTTTGCAGCAATCAAACAATTTTTTCCTATTACGGTATCATGCCCAATATGAATCAGGTTATCCAATTTTGTTCCTGTACCAATCACCGTATCATGGCTTACACCACGGTCTATCGTGCAGTTAGCGCCTATCTCCACAGCATCTTTAATAATTACCCTGCCGCAACTCGGCATTTTTTTATACCACAGATCCCTGTCTTTTTTTGTGTTGTAATAAAAGGCATCGCTGCCAATAACTGTACCGGCTTGTATAATTACATTGTCGCCAATGATGCAATAATCCATTATACTTACCTGCGGATGAATGATGCAGTTTTTTCCGATGCTTACCTGATTGCCGATAAATGCAGAAGGATAAATGAAAGTCCCTTCACCAATTATGGCGCTGTTATTTATCATTTTTTCAGCCGCTGTAAACGGCCTGAAATGATTTACAATTTTGCAATATGCTTCAAAAGGATTTTCTACAATCAACAGCGCTTTACCTTCGGGTACTTCCGTTTCTTTATTAATGATTATAAAATCTGCAGCACTGTTTATACAGCTTTCATAATACTTTGGGTGATCTGCAAAAACCAGATCGCCGGGTTCTGTTTTGTGCAATTCATTTATGCCGGTTGCATGGCCTTTATCATTACCGGTAATTTTTGCCTGTATTAAATTACCAATCCATTGCACGGGTACGGGAGAAGGAAACTGCATATTATAAAGTTTTGGCAAAGGTACTATGCTTTGTTTTTATTTGTAATTGCAATAATTCAGTAAAATAAGAACAGAATTCAGAAATATTTTTTAAAAAGATAAAACTATTTTTTTAGCGCAATCATGTAATTTTTGTATCAGCTTTTATGCTTACAAGATTTTTTAATTGCTGCATATAAAAAATATCCTTCTGCTGAAACACCTGTGTACTCAATGGTTTTAGCAGATTAGATATTCAGTTTAATAAATATTTTTTGTAAATATTTTTTACAAACGCTTAAAACCCGGTTGCAAAACAAGCAGCCTTATCCACACGCCAAAATAAAATGTGAATAAAATAATTCAAAATAATCTTTATGTTAGCAAAAATTATTTTTAATATTGTGTAAGGGATTTACGTTCCCGGTACTTACTAACCCATCTATATAATAAAGCCCGGCTCTAAAAATGCCGGGCTTTGTCTTTTTTACAAAACCTGCCGGGTTGTTTCTCTTCTGTAATTTTTTACCGGGGTCAGGTTATTACAGCCTGGTTTTTTAAGGCAAAGTTTGTTTGATTTATTCTCAGCAGTAATTACAACACATAAACAATTATCTTGCAGATAAATAAAAACGGGGTTATGCTAAAATCAATGACGGGCTTTGGAAGGGCAGAGCAAACAGTGGGCGAAAAAACATTTTTGGTAGAAGTAAAAGCTTTAAACGGAAAGCAGTTTGAACTGCAGTTAAAATTACCACCGCTGCTGAAGCCTTATGAATTTGATATACGCAATATGCTGCAGGAAAATTTATTGAGAGGCACTATTGATTGCTACGTAAACATAAAGCAAAACGGTACAGCAAAACCAGTTACTATTAATACAGAATTAATAAAATCTTATTATATCCAGATTAAAGAGTTGGCCACGGAATTAAATATTGATACCAATTCTGTGTTAAGCGCTTTGCTTCGGCTACCCGAAGTAGTTAGCCCCACAAACGATTTTTTAAATGAAGATGATTTTAAGCAATTCAGCACCGTTTTGCAATCTGCCATAAAAGAATTAAACGGGCACAGGGTAGAAGAAGGCGCATCGCTGGAAAAAGATTTATTAACCCGTATTAAAAATATAAAGGAGCAGGAAGAAAGCATACTTGCATTGGAACCCAACCGTAAAACAAGAATTAAGGACGAAATAAACAAGTTACTGGAAGATCATGTAGGCAAAGAAAATATTGATAATAACCGCATGGAGCAGGAACTGATTTACTATATGGAAAAAATAGATATTCATGAAGAGCAGATAAGGCTAAGGCAGCATTGTGAATATTTTAATGAAATTATGAACGGCCCTGAAGAAGGGAAAGGCAAAAAACTTTCTTTTATTTTGCAGGAAATCGGCAGAGAAATAAATACCACCGGCAGCAAAGCTTATGATGCAGATATACAAAAGTGTGTTGTAAAAATGAAAGACGAACTGGAGAAAGCAAAAGAGCAGGTATTAAATGTATTGTAAAAAATATAGTTGATAAACAAATAAATGATATGGATAATATTTTTAAGCGCACTATTATCCATTATTCAATTATCCATTAATCATTTATCAAATGGGGCTTCTTCCAAAAAAAATATTTCTATCCTCAATATACCTCATCGCCGTTTGCCTGCTGGCAGTATCCTGCAGGCAGATAGATGTGTTTGAAAAACACACGCCCATCCCTGGTTACAAATGGCAAAGCAATTTTGCTGCCACGGGGGTATTTAATATTACCGACACCGTATCGCCTTATAATTTATACATTGTGCTAAGGCATACAGATGCATATCTGTACAATAATATTTGGTTAAACGTTGGCTTGCAATCGCCGGGCGATACCATGTATTCTCAAAAAATAAATTTAAGCCTGGGTAACGATGCCGGCGGATGGGAAGGAACAGGCATGAACGATATTTGGGAAGTAAGAAAATTATTAAATACACAGCCTCGCAGGTTTAAAAAGAACGGGCAATATCAATTCAGTATTTTACATGTTATGAGGGATAATCCATTGCTGAATGTAATGAGTGCGGGTCTGAGAATTGAAAAAATAAAATAATTTCTGTTAATAAAAATTAACAACCCCATCATGTTTAAAACTCATAAGCCGGCGTTTATAAAAAACAATTCTTTATTTTGCAGAGCATTTGCCAAATAATCAGACCACCACATTAAATTTTTAATACAAGTGACCAGGAAAATACTTACAGTAATTTTTGCAATTATTTTTACCCTATCTGCAAAAGCACAATTTGAATATGTACAGCAGGGGGAGTTTGGTATTACAGCCGGAGCTGCTCATTACTTTGGCGACTTAAATACAAGAGCAAGAATTAACAGGCCCAAACCTGCGTTAGGTATTTTTTACCGGAAACAATTTGGTAATTATATCGGCCTTCGACTTTCTGCGCATTTTGCTCAGTTGGGATATAGTGATAAGTACAGCAAAAATGAATTTCAGAAAACCAGAAATTTAAGTTTTAATACAAACATCTGGGAGCTGGCAGTACAGGGCGATTTCAACTTTTTTAAATTTATCCCACAAAGCCTGGATCACCTGTTTACCCCTTATGTAACATTAGGCATAGGGCTGTTTAGTTACGATCCTTATGCTTACCTGAACGGGCAAAAAGAATTTCTTCGCCCCTTGGGTACAGAAGGGCAAAACTCTGGCTATCTGGGCCGGAAAGAATACAGTACTATGTCTTATTGCATTCCATTTGGTGTTGGTATAAAGTATAACCTTTCCGAAAAAATAAATATATCTTTTGAAGTAGCACATCGCTTTACCGGCACAGATTATATAGATGATGTAAGCACTACTTATGCAGGCAAGGCAAATTTTCCTCCTGTAAACGGAGCACCCAGTGTAGCAGGATTGCTGCAGGACCGCAGTTACGAAATAGATCCCAATTTTGAATTGGGTATTCAGGGAAGGCAACGGGGTTTTAGCAAACAAAAAGATCAGTATGTAATTGCCGAAGTGGGGCTTTCATTTAATATCAGCACCTATCGCTGCCCCACTGCCAATTAAAGGGTTTATAAATTCATGCCTGATTATTTTATAATTTTTTAAAAGTTCATTTATTTTTCACCTGATACTCTCGGGTCAGCTTTGGTAAGGCTACATGCGAACGATGTTCAGCCGGGCTGGCAATACAAGCGGGTAAATGCAGGCCCTCAACAACCGCTGGCGGGGTATGAAACTGCAGCCAGGGTTAAACAATTTCCTTGGTTTAAAAAAGTATCATTTTAAATCAGCACCAGCCCATTTTTTCAACCAAATTTTATTACTTTTGCGCCCGAAGTCAGGCCCTGTGCCTGACTGCTCATTTTTATACCACGTATGAGTTTGTTACAAAACATAAATATGCAACAGTTGCCCAGGCATATAGCCATCATAATGGATGGCAATGGCAGGTGGGCGCAGGAAAAAGGCGAAGACCGGCTTTTTGGGCATTTGCATGGTGTAGAAAGCGTACGCAATATTGTAGAAGGAGCAGCAGAAATAAAATTAGAATACCTGACCTTGTATGCCTTTAGCACCGAAAACTGGGACAGGCCCGAATATGAAGTAACCGGTCTGATGGAATTACTGGTGGATACTATCCGTAACGAAGTACCTACCCTTAATAAAAATAATATAAAGCTGCACGTAATAGGAGACATGAACATGCTTCCGCAAAATGCAAGGCAGGAGCTAACGGAAGCTTTAAATGAAACCAAAACCAATACAGGCCTTAATCTTATCATGGCATTAAGCTACAGCAGCCGGTGGGAATTGGCCAATGCAGTAAAAAATATTGCCACAGATGTAAAAAATAATAAAATTTTACCCGAGCAGATCACACAGGACACCCTGCAGCAATACCTTACAACCAGTGCCTTTCCCGATCCCGAACTGATGATAAGAACAAGTGGCGAATTCAGGATAAGCAACTTTTTATTGTATCAGTTGGCCTATGCAGAACTTTATTTTACCAACACCCGCTGGCCCGACTTTCGCAAAGAAAATTTATACGAAGCAATAATAGATTTTCAACAAAGAGAAAGAAGATTTGGAAAAACTGGAGAACAAATTAAAAATACAACCAATAAATAAAAATGAAATCATGCTGTGTTTTACCAGGCACAGGCGGATTATGTTTCATTTAACAAATAGTTTTCATTAATGGGCTTAATTTGCCGCACTTAAATACAATTGATGCAAAGGATTTACCAGAACAGTTTTCTTATAGTCATTTTATTTCTCACAAGCCAGCATTTATTTGCTCAAACCGATACCATACCGCCGGCTTCTGTAAATCCTGCTTTACAGGAAATATTTAACTCTAAAGTTTCCAAACAATATACTATTGCCGGCATATCAGTAACCGGTACAAAATCATTTGACCAAAATCTTATCACATCCATCTCCGGGCTTGCAGTAGGCGATGTAGTGCAGATACCCGGTACAGATGTATTTAGTAAAGCCATTGCAAAATTGTGGAAACAAAGCCTTGTATCTAATGTGCAAATAAATTTTACCCGCCTGGAAGGCACAAATTTGTATGTAGAAATTGAATTAAAAGAAAGGCCAAGGCTGCTTGATTTTAAATTTATCGGTATAAAAGGCAGCGAAAAAGAAGACCTTACTACAAAATCAGGATTGTCAAAAGACAGAGTGGTTACAGAAAACATGAAGTTAAGTGCGGTAGAAGCAATCCGTAAATTTTATTTTGAGAAAGGATATAGAAATGTAAAAATTGATTTACAGGAACAACCTATTACCACTTCCAGTAATGCTGTAGGAATTACTTTTATTATTGATAAAGGCAAAAAAGTAAAAGTAAACTCTATCAATTTTACCGATAATAATGAAATAGCGGATAATAAGCTTAAAAAGCAAATGAAGGGTACAAAAGAAATGACAAAAATTACTTTGTTTCCTGATAGAATTGTAAGCCCTTATGGCGATAGCGCCAAAGCCCCGGATTTTAAACAATATCTTAAAGAGATGGCGTATTTATCTCCTTCTAAAACCAAAGAATACCTTGATCCTTATTTCCGTTTTAAATTGTTCAGCAGCGCCAAGTTTAGCGAAAAAAAATATTTAGAAGACAAAGATAAAATACTTAGTTATTACAATGCACAGGGTTTTAGAGATGCTGTAATAGTGGCCGATACACAGTTTTACGATAAAAAAGGAAATATAAATGTAGATATAAAAGTATCCGAAGGGCACAAATATTATTTTGGAAATATTGTATGGAAGGGAAATACAAAATACTCCGATTCTGTTCTCAATTACTTTTTAGGCATTAATAAAGGAGATGTATATAATCTGGATGTTTTGAATAAAAGATTGGGTAAACAATTATCTGCCGAAGGCGGCGATATAGGAAGTTTGTACCAGAATGATGGCTATCTTTTCTTTAGAGTTGACCCGATAGAAACAGCGGTTTATAATGATACTATTGATTATGAAATACGGATGACGGAAGGGTCGCAGGCTGTGTATGGCCGCATCTCTGTATCTGGCAATGATAAAACAAAAGATTATGTGGTGATGCGTGAATTGAGAACAATACCCGGCGAAAAATTCAGCCGGGAAGATATTATAAGAACCCAGCGGGAGTTATCGCAACTTGGGTTTTTTAATCCTGAAAAAATTACCCCAAATGTGGTACCCCATTCAGAAGACGGAACCGTTGATATAAACTGGCAGGTAGAAGAAAAATCAGCAGACCAGTTAGAGCTATCTGCAGGTTTTGGTGGCGGTATCGGGCTTACCGGTACGTTGGGTGTTACGTTTAATAATTTTTCACTAAAAAACATCGGAAAAAAATCAAGCTGGGACCCATTGCCTTCCGGCGATGGACAAAAACTGAGCGCCAGAATACAATCTAACGGTAAGGCATACCGGTCGTATAATTTTTCCTTTACCGAACCATGGCTGGGCGGTAAAAAACGCAATTCATTTTCTGTAAATTATTTTAATACCAAATATGCCAATGCGTATGACCGGTTTGGCAGCTATTGCAAATCCTGCGGCGATACCTCTTACGTAAAAACAGTAGGTTTTGGAGTATCATTGGGTAAGCAGTTAAAATGGCCCGATGATTTTTTCAATCTTATTTATTCCTTAAATGTTCAGCAATATAAACTCAAAAATTATTCTAACATTTTCAGAGGCCTCAGCAACGGCAACTCTACCAACATTAGTTTAAAGCTCACCCTGCTTCGTAATTCTGCAGGTCCCAATCCGATATTCCCTACCAGTGGGTCTAATTTTTTGCTGAGTGGCCAGTTTACATTGCCTTATTCTTTACTGGGCATAGAGTCTGCTACCAGCAACCAATACAAATTGCCGGAGTTTCACAAATGGCGCTTTAATAGTGAATGGTATGTACCTATCGGCAGGCCAAAAGGTGCTGATAAAAACAAACAGTTTATTTTAAAAGCTGCGGCTAAATACGGTTTCATTGGTAAATACAATCAAAAATTGGAAGTATCACCCTTTGAGCGTTTTCAGTTGGGAGATGCCGGTTTAAGTAATACCACTGCTTTGTTGGGATATGATATTATTGCACAAAGAGGTTATCCTGTTTACAGCAATTCTAATCCTAAAATTAATCCTGATGGTATTCAGCCTGCAGAATATTTTACTATTTTTAATAAATATACGGTAGAGTTAAGGTATCCATTTAGTACCGGCGCCAGCAGTACAATTTATGGATTAACGTTTTTTGAAGCCGCCAATGGCTGGTATAAGTTTAAAGATTATAATCCATTTAAATTACGCCGGTCGGTGGGTGTAGGTATGCGTTTCTTTTTGCCAATGTTTGGTTTGCTAGGGTTTGATTATGGTGTAGGGATAGACAGGTATAATCAAAATACCGGGCTGAAAGGTGCGGCTAAATTTACTTTCCTTCTTGGCCAGGAGCCGGAATAATTTAATTAGTCCGCTGGCTTAAACAGGTAACGAATCAATAACAGTGAAGTTGAATTGAAAAAAAAATATCTCCACCAAATGCACGCATAAAGTATTTTATTTATAAAATTTTTTGACATGAAAAAAATAATTTCAATTGCTTTTTGCCTTCTGGTTATTTCTTTTGCAGTTACGGCACAGCGGTATGCAATCATTGATTCTAAATATATTTTAGAAAAAATACCCGAGTATAAAGATGCCCAAAAAAAACTGGATCAGTTTAGCGAACTATGGCAACAGGAGCTTGACCAAAAGCAGGCCGCTATGGATAAAATGTATAAAGACTATGATGCAGAGCAGGTAATGCTGCCCGATGCTTTAAAGAAAAAAAGGGAGGATGAATTGTTTAATAAAGAAAAAGAACTGCGTGATTTGCAAAGAAAGCGCTTTGGCTTTGAAGGTGACCTCTTTAAAAAAAGACAGGAGCTTATAAAACCGGTACAGGACAGGGTTTACAATGCCGTGCAAAAACTGGCAGTAGAAAAACAATATGATTTTATTTTAGATAAAAGTGAAGGAATTACCGTTATCTTTGCCGACCCAAAATTGGATAAAAGTGATGATGTGCTCAGGAATATGGGTGTTAAATAAATGATAATCGCATTTTGTAAATGCAGCAGATAAAGCATAAAAGCTTACTATTACAATTAAACAAATAAACAAGTAAACATTAAAATTTAAAATGAAAAAATTAATCGTAGCGGGTGTGATGGCATTAGGAATATTCACTGCATCTGCACAAAACAAAATCGGGTATATCAGCACAGATGAATTAATTGGTTCTATGCCTGAAGCTGAAAAAGCCAACCTTGAATTAAAGCAGTACGAAGCTGACTTAACCCAAAATGGACAGGATTTAATTAAAGAACTGAACATTAAAGACAGTGCTTTTGTAAAAGATTCTGTTAAGCTTTCTGCAAGTATGAAAGAAATTAAAAGAAACGAATTAATTGCTTTATACCAGCGTGTCCAAAATTACCAGCAGCAAAGTCAGGAGATGTACCAGCAGGAAGCACAGAAGAAAGGCGCTCCTTTAAGGGTAAAAGCTCTGGACGCTATAAAAGTTGTAGCAAAAGAAAATGGCTACAGTTATGTGCTTGATGTAAACTCCATTATTGTAGGCCCTCCCGGAGATGATATTTTGCCTTTGGTAAAAAAGAAATTAGGTATCAAAGAGTCAATGTCAAAGCCAGCAGGAACACCAAAGAAAAATTAATATTTTAAAATATTTTTTAAAGCCTCCCTTAACCTCGGGGGGCTTTGTTATTTTTGGTATATGAAGCAACAGCCCATAGGTGTATTTGATAGCGGATATGGCGGCCTTACCGTTTTAAAAGAAATTACGGGCTTGCTGCCCCAATATGATTACCTGTACATGGGCGATAATGCCCGTGCACCATACGGCACCCGTAGTTTTGAAACAGTTTATGAATATACCCTGCAGGCTGTACAATGGTTTTTTAACCAGGGCTGCCACCTGGTAATATTAGCTTGTAACACTGCTTCTGCAAAGGCTTTGCGAACCATACAGCAAAAAGACCTGACAAAAATAGATACACAAAAAAGAGTATTGGGTGTAATAAGGCCAACGGCAGAAGTGATAGGAAACTTTACCAATGCAAAGCATGTGGGCGTGTTGGGTACAAATGGCACGGTACAATCCAATTCATATATTTTAGAAATAGAAAAATTTTTTCCGGAGATAAAAGTAAGCCAGCAGGCTTGCCCATTGTGGGTTCCGCTGATAGAAAATAATGAACAACAATCTAAAGGTGCAGACTATTTTGTAAAAAAATATATTGATTCCTTACTAAAAAAAGATGGCGGTATAGATGCTGTTTTACTGGCCTGCACTCATTACCCTTTGTTGTTGAATAAGATAAAACAATATATGCCCGATGGGATCCAGATTATTTCGCAGGGAAAAATTGTTGCAGAGAGTTTAAAAAATTATCTATCGAGGCACCCGCAAATAGAAGAGCAATGCAGTAAAAATGGCACAATATCCTTTTTTACTACTGATGATCCGGAAGATTTTGATACTCAGGCAATAAATTTTTATGGGCAAGCTGTAAAATCACAGCACCTGGTATTATAATCTCATTATTTTATAAATTATCCTTTATTCATTATTAAATTATCCTTTCAAACCCCTACCTTTGCCGTCCTTTCACAAGAAGCAGGGATGGTGCCTTGCTGCTGAAATAACATTTAACAATATTTGTAAAAGGAAAATTTAAATAAAATGCCGGGAAAAAAAAGAACCTACCAGCCTCATAAACGCCGCAGAAAATCTGTACATGGTTTTAGGGAGCGCATGTCAACTGCAAATGGCCGCAAGGTATTAGCAAGCCGCAGGGCAAAGGGGCGTCACCGCCTTACTGTTTCTGATGAACATGGTTCAAAAAAATAGACAAATAATTAATTCTGCCTGGCAGAACAAAATTTATATAAGCCCTCTTATTTTGGAGGGCTTTTTTAATAAGATTAATTTTTTATTTTAAACACCCGCAAACGTTTCTATTTATTAAAAATTACGGGTTATTATAAAGCAGAATAAACATACAATCTATATTTATCCTGAAAATCTTTTTATTACTGCTTTAACAGCTTTAGCTATGCAGGTGTTTTGCACGCTTTGTAATAAAATTGCCATATCCTTCATAAAGCTTAAAAATCAAGGAGTTTATCACAGCCGATTAAGTACATTTGTATCTAATTTTTTTAATGCATCAACCTTTAGACATATTGACCATAGCACATAAACAACCGTTTATGTACGAAGAAATGGAAACCCTGCAGGAAGTGATACGCAATGTACCAGGTTCTGTAAAATATGCTATTACACGCTATAAAAAGCAACCCCAGTGGACTATTGAGGATACCGGCGTATTGGTATATCACTATCAAAAAAATAATACTTCTGAAAACTACCTTGAGTTAAAATTTTGCGTAACCGGAAATGTGTATTGCCGTCAAAAACAAACGGAGTGTGATTACTGTAAATTAAATGCTTCCCGTGGGTGCGTAGAAAAGGTGGAGAGTATTGATGTATTAAGTTTCAGTTTTTCACCTTCTTATCTGCAGCAGTTTGCAAAAGCCCAAAATAGCCCTGTAAGTTTATCAGATAACGTTCTGGCCTTTAATCATCATTCTTCTTTTTCTAAAATGCTTCCGCTATGTGGCAAAACAAGAATGGCTATTGAAGCATTGCTGAATCATACTTACACAGACACACTGGAAAATATTTTTATTAATGCCCAAACACAGATATTGCTTTTATACAGCATGGATTGTATGCTGGGCGAAAAAGAAGAAACCTCTTTTACCTGTAAATTTCTGGCCAACGAAGCAGACCGTGAAAAAATAATTAAAGCAAGAGAAATTTTATTGCAACATATTGGCGAACCCATTACCATTAAGGCGCTCAGCCGCAAAGTAGCCATCAATGAATGTTATTTAAAAAAAGGATTCAAAGAAATATTTGGTACTACTATTTTTGATTTTTATCAAAGCCAGCGCATGGAACATGCAAAATATTTATTGTATGATAAAGGCTTAAGTGTTACAGAAGTTTCCTTATTGCTGGGCTATTCTTCCATTTCTCATTTCAGCACTGCATTTAAAAAGCATACCGGTATTAAACCTTGTGAATTATTGATCCGCTGATTTTCTTCTCTCTTTTTTGTTCCCATTACCGTAAATGCATTTCCGCATTTTGCATTTGAATTACTGCAGTAAAAAGGTTCTTTGTATAAATTAATAAAAACATTATGAAACAACTTTTTACGTTTATTGTTTGTGCAATGAGTATGAACGGTATGGCACAAGACAGGTATTTTGCAAGAACTTACACCTCCAATGTATTACCAAAAGGTGCTATTGATATGGAATTCTGGCACACTTCACGCTTTGGCCACGAAGGCCAATTTTTTCATGCACAGGACCAGCGTATGGAGCTTGAGTTTGGCCTGGGTAAAAAACTTCAAACAGCATTTTATTTTAACCGCTACCAAAAAAGATTCAGCGAATCTGCTAACGGAACTGTGGTAACAAACGAAGTGGGGTTTAGCAACGAATGGAAATATAAATTAAGCGACCCTTCTCAAAATAAGATTGGTGCTGCATTATATGCGGAGTGGGGTGTAAAAGGCGGGGATGAAATAGAACTGGAAACCAAAATAATTTTAGATAAATCAATTGGTAAAAGCTTATTTGCATTTAATGGCGTGATAGAATTCGAAAAAGAATTTGAGTGGAAAAATGGTAAATTAAAATCTGATAACTATAAAAGCCCTGTAGAGTTAGATTTTGCTTATTTATATAACATCAGCCCCACTGTAGGGCTTGGCTTTGAGCTGGTAAACCATAATGATTTTGCAAAAGGAAAAGGTTGGGAAAATTCGGTCTTTTATGGTGGACCTACTTTAAATTACCGGTTAGACAGGTGGTTTGTTATTGCAAATTATTTACCCCAATGGAGCAACGTACATAAAACAATTTACTCCCCATCATCCAAAGTATTAGATGAGCATGAGAGAGGCGAAGCAAGGATTATCTTAGGCATTTCTCTAAAATAAAAAATAATGTTACAAACTGAAATTCATTTTAGGCTCCCGAAAGGTATAAGTTTAGTAAATCATTTTCTCCCTAATAAAAAATAAAGGCAACCCGGATGAGTTGCCTTTTTGTGCTTATGTTCCAAATATTTTTTTTAGAAATAACACAGAAATTGAATTTTAAAACGGGACCATTTTGTTCGATTGATCTATAGGAGTAAAATAAAATTAAAATTTAAAGAACGGGGATAAGAATACCCCCGTTTTACCCTAATAAAACCCTAAACCAGCAAAATTTTTATACCGTCACAACGCCTTCTTCACTTATTAATAATTGTCTTAGTTTGTTATCTGCAGTAGTAATTTTTACAGCATAATAAGGAGCCACACCCGGTATTTCTACTTTTGCACATTCTGTTACTTTAGCGTCTGCATAATTTGTCTGCAGGGCTGTAGTAATATTTTGTGGCAATGCCGTAACATCAAAAATGGTTTTCATTTTTAACACCTGCCCGGCAGCAGTATATTCAACTGTTTGTTTTTGACTTGATGCATTGGTAAAATCTGCAATAAAATTTCCGCTGTAATTTTTGCTCCATTTGTTATTTTCTACAGTAGCATATTGATTTTTAAAGGAGGAGTTTACATTATCAGGTACACTTAATTTTGCAACAACAACAGCTTTTTTCTTTTTATGTGTTTTGTGTATTTGAGCCTGTGTAGTTACACTGAGAATAAGCCCTGCTGTTAAAATTAAAAAGATACTTTTCATACGTTAACATTTTATAAGATAATTTGAATTGTTTTTCGCAGAAACAGTTTGCCAATACTATGCCAAGCGCCCAAATTGTGGATAACTGCCTCTAAATTAGAAGTAATATTATAACGCATTTTGCAGCCTTTATTTTAATTCAAAATCTAACTTGTTGATAATGTATTAAATGGGCTTTTCATCTGCCCCAATACATATTTTATTACCTTTGCCCACTTATTTAAAAAGAAATAAAAGAGCAACATATTATGCAGTCCAGATATAAGGAATATCAGCAACTTAACTTACCCGGCATCAGCCAAGAAATACTGCAAAAATGGGAGCAATCACATGCGTTTGAAAAAAGTGTTGAAATACGGGAAGGAAACAAGCCATTTGTTTTTTTTGAAGGGCCTCCAAGTGCCAACGGAATGCCTGGTATTCATCACGTAATATCCAGAACCTTAAAGGATTTGGTTTGCCGCTATAAAACAATGCAGGGCTTTCAGGTAAAACGTAAAGGCGGTTGGGACACTCATGGCCTGCCCATAGAATTGGGAGTAGAAAAATTGCTGGGCATTACTAAAGAAGATATTGGTAAAAAAATATCGGTAGAAGACTATAATACAAAATGCCGGGAAGTGGTAATGCAGTATAAAGACAAGTGGGACGATATTACCAAAAAAATGGGCTATTGGGTTGATTTGAAAAACCCTTACGTAACTTTTGAAAACAATTATATAGAAACACTTTGGTGGTGCCTGAACGAATTGTATAAAAAAGGCTATTTGTATGAAAGTGTAAGCATTCAGCCTTATTCTCCAGCAGCAGGAACCGGTTTATCCAGCCACGAATTGAATCAACCCGGAACTTATAAAGATGTGAAGGATACGAGTGT
>JANLQE010000107.1:0-4481 GCA_031367625.1 Bacteroidota bacterium | reverse complement strand
AGAGCCCGATTTTTAATAAGGGTAAAGAAGAAAAGCCCTGGGCAATATTTGCGGCCATGGCAGCTTTGCCCCCGGCTTCGGCAGTGCTGTTTAGCTGCTGCAGCAAATCAGGAAAAATTAACGGAAGTGCCATTTGCATCATCACAATTAAAATAATCCATATAGCAAACTGAGTAAGGCCTACTGCGCCAATGCCTAATATTTTACCCATCATCAGTTGAAATGGTTTTACAGAACTGATAATTACTTCGGCAATGCGGTTAGTTTTTTCTTCCATTACGCCACGCATTACCTGAGTACCGTAAATTATCATCATCATATAAATTAAAATTCCGCAGGCAAAAGAAACAGCATAAGCAACACCTGCTACACTTTTTTTGCCACCTTGTTTGGTATCTATTGTGTTTTCTATACTTACATCTGCAGCTATACTTTTATATTTAGCAGGGTCTATACCTTGCGCCAGCAGCCGCTTTTCTTCTATTGCTTTATTAATCATTTTTTCCAAAGCAGAGGAAGTGGTAAGGCTTACTGATGATTGGCTGTGCAAAACAAAGCCGCTATCCATAGCAGGTACATACAGGAATGCCTGGTAACCCTGCGATTTATATTTGTTTACAAACGAAGTTTCTGTTTCGTTTTTTATAAAAGTAAAATCTGTTTTCTTATTTTTTGTTGCAATGCTGTCATTTAATAAGCCTGCTTTATCTATTATAGCAATGGCCTGCCTGTCTGAACCGCCATTAATGGTAATGGCAATAATAGCAGCATAAAAAGCAATGATAACCACCGGTACAAGAATAGTAGTTATTAAAAAAGATTTCTTTTTTACTCTGGTAAAATATTCACGGCTGATGATTAGTCCTGTTTTATTCATATTAATGAAAATAATGTGTATTAAATTTTTTGAAATTGCCTTGCCATATCTGTGCCTTCTACCAGTTTTATAAATATCTCATTTAGTGATGGCATTACTTCATTAAAACCATTTATAGAAATATTGTTATTTATAAAATACTGCAACACCTCATTTGTACCCACACCGGTTTTTATTTTTATCTGCATCTTATTGCCTGCATGGTTTACAATGCTAAACAGATCTGATGCTGTAGTATTATCAAATGAAGCTGTGGCAGAATCTATACTGTAAATATTTTCTTTAAACTCCTGCTTCACATTATTTACGGTGCCATCTAATATTTTTTTTCCTTTATCCAGCAAAATAATATGGTCGCAAATTTCTTCTACCTGTTCCATCCGGTGTGTGCTGAAGATAATAGTACTGCCATTTTGAGCCAGGTTAAAAATTTCTTCTTTAATAAGATTGGCATTTACCGGATCCAGGCCGCTAAAGGGTTCGTCCAGTATAATTAATTTGGGATTATGTAATACAGTAGTTACAAACTGTAGTTTCTGGCTCATACCTTTACTCAGGTCTTCTACTTTTTTATTCCACCAGCTCTGCATTTCAAATTTTACAAACCATTCTTTTACTTTTTCTGAGGCTTTTGCTTTGCTTAATCCTTTTAGTTGTGCCAGGTACAATGCCTGTTCACCTATTTTCATTTTTTTGTACAGGCCTCTTTCTTCGGGCATATAGCCAATAGCCGAAGAATCTTTTAGGGGGTCAAATTTTTGCCCATGAAAATTAATTACGCCGCTATCCGGATAAAAAATTCCGGTGATCATTCTTAACAGGGTGGTTTTTCCGGCGCCGTTTGGGCCAAGCAATCCAAAGATGCTGCCTTGCTCAATATTAAAACTAATATCATCTACAGCTTTTTGCGTAGCGAAATATTTTTTTATATTGTGTAATTCTAATAGATGCATAAACAGTTATTTGGTTTAGTAATTAAAATTAGATGCTTTAGTATTGATATTGTTACAAATAGTATGAATGGGATAAAATAAAGCTAATTTAAAAAACAAGATTTAGGCTTTCAATTTCTACCCCGGTAATTTTATCAACTGTTTATTTTTAAGAAGCATTTTTATAAGCGGCTATTTAAAATATTACAAACATCATGTATTTAGTAACCCGAACCCTTAACTATTTAACCCCGTAACAATTTTTTTATTATAATATCAGCTACTCTTTCCCCATCCATCGCAGCGCTTACAATACCACCTGCATAACCCCCGCCCTCGCCACAAGGATAAAGATTATTTATTTGTGGATGAGTTAAGTCATCGCTGTTTCTGGGAATACGTACCGGGCTTGAGGTGCGGCTTTCTACAGCTACCACTACAGCTTCATTGGTTAAATAACCTTTTAGTTTTTTGCCAAATACCTTAAAGCCATCTGCCAGAGCATTATAAATAAACGGGGGCAATACTTGTGTAAGCACTGCAGATTGAAGCCCTGGTAAATAAGAATTAACAGGTAAAGAGGATGATATTTTTTTGTCAACAAAATCCTGCATCCGTTGTGCCGGGGCTGCAAATTTTCCGCCACCTGCATTATATGCCTGCTGTTCTATCAACTGCTGAAATTTTAAAAGCAGCAACGGGTTATTTTCTAAACCACCTAAACCCTCTAAACCACCTAAACTCTCTAAACTTCCTAAACCTTTTAAACCTCTTAATTTTTTTAAACTTTTTATAGCATCAGCCAGCTCTACAGTTACTACCACACCACTGTTGGCAAATGGATTGTTTCTTTTAGAAGGGCTCCATCCATTTACCACCAATTCGCCATTGGCAGTAGCGGCAGGCGCAATTATACCGCCGGGGCACATGCAAAAAGAAAATACGCCTCTGCCGTTTACCTGTTGAACCAAAGAATAAGTTGCAGGCGGTAAATGTTCATTCCTTACTGCACAATGATATTGAATATTATCTATCAGTGATTGCGGATGCTCTATTCTTACACCCAATGCAAAAGGCTTGGCTTCAATTAAAATATTTTTTTTGTGGAGCAGTTCAAAAATGTCCCTGGCAGAGTGGCCCGTGGCTAATATATATGCGTCACCAGAAAAATTATCTCTATCTGCGGTGGCAACAGATTTTATTTTATTATCGGAAATAATAAAATCAACCACTTTTTTTTCAAATAAAAACTTACCACCACAATCAGTTATTAACCGGCGCATGGCGGTTATTATCTGGGGCAGTTTGTTGGTGCCGATGTGTGGGTGGGCATCGTACAAAATATTTTGGGGTGCCCCAAATTTTACAAACAGGTTTAGCACCCTTTCAATATCACCACGTTTGGTGCTTCTGGTATATAATTTTCCATCGCTGTAAGTACCAGCGCCGCCTTCTCCAAAACAGTAATTGCTTTCGGTATTTAAGATGCCTTCTTTGTTTAAAGCAGCCAGGTCTCTCCGGCGGCTTCGTACATCTTTTCCTCTTTCTAATATAATAGGTTGTATGCCTGCCTCTATCAATTTAAGCGCTGCAAACAAACCCGTAGGCCCTGCCCCAATTATAACCACCTGCATGGCTGATGTGCCTACATCTTTAAAAGAAAAATTATTGGTGGCTGCTGTAAAAAAAGGCTCATCAGTAAATGCATTTAAGGTAAGATTTATAAATACCGTTTTACCCCTTGCATCAATAGATTTTTTTAGTATTTGAAAGCCCGTTACGGCAGTTAATTTTTTGGCAGTAGCTGATGCAATATATTTTTTTACAATAACTTCATCCGCAGCTTCTGAAGGTAAAAGTTTGATGGAGATTTTTTGCTGCATTGCATTTAAAAAGTCAATAGCCAGAAGTCAATGGTCATTTTTTTAACCAGTAATTAACCATTGACTTTTATTTAACCATTGACAGTTTATAAAAAACAAATAATTAAAAAGGTAAATCATCTACGGCCTCAGGCGCTGTAGATGAAAACGTATCAAGAGGTTCCATGTATTCATTGTCAATACCACTGCCGGCGGCTGTTTGCAGTATTTGCTCTATACGCCAGGCATCCAGGTTAGTGATGTAATTTGTTTTTCCTTCTTTCTCCCATTTGCTTCCTTTAATATTAAAATACACTTTTATTTCATCACCAATATTTACACGGTCTATGATAGCCGTTTTATCCTGTACACTTTGAAACTTCACATAATTCACAATCGTTCTGCCATTAATATCTTCCGATTTTTCTACAGCAAATTCTCTGGTTTTAAAAGTTTCTGTGCGTTGCACTATATCGTATTTTGCCACCAGCTTGCCGGTAAGTTCGTAACTCATAAAAAATGTAAATTTAGAAATTCAAAAGTAAAGCTATTTTGGCAAAAAATTTTTTTTCTTCAAACTCCGGTTTGCGGAAAACAGGCTTTTAATTATATGTGATAAAACATTATGTGGATAAGATTAATTTCTGGTTTCCAGAAGCGCCGGGTTTTTTATTTGATGTAATATTACCTATCCTTATACTGCCTTTGGGTTTGAGGCCAAAAAATATTTTTTGCCAAAAACCCATACTGTTGTTGATGCGGAAAAAACAAACAAATAAAAAATTTTTTTTTCAACAATTTATTTTGATA
>JANLQE010000073.1:0-4491 GCA_031367625.1 Bacteroidota bacterium | reverse complement strand
TGAATGCTTTGGAGGGTTTGTAAAGGAAGGCCATAAATCAGGTCAAAATTTACAGAAGTAAAACCGGCTGCTCTTGCATCCTCCGTTGCCCGTAATACATTTTCTATGGGTTGTATGCGGTTAATAACCCGCTGCACTTGCGGATCAAGATCCTGTACGCCATAGCTAATACGCCGAAAGCCCAGCGAAAACAAAGTATCCAGATGTTGCTTGGTGGTATTGTTAGGATGCCCTTCAATACTGAATTGGTGAAGGGGATGAACAATACTGTTTTTAAGAAGAGCATTTAACAGGCGCTGTAAATTTTCAGGCGAAAAAAAAGTAGGTGTTCCACCCCCAAGATGTATCTCTCTAATTACCGGTGATTGCTTCATAAGCTTGCGGTACAGCCCCCATTCTTTTTCAACAGCGGCTAAATAATCATCTTCGACAGAATGATTTTTTGTAATCTTTTTATTGCAGCCGCAATAAGTGCAAAGAGATTCGCAAAAAGGAAGATGCACATATATGCTGATTCCGTTGGGAGAATTATGCAAAGTAAATTGTTTGGCAAAATGTGTTTGCCATTTAGATCCATCAATCCCGGCATCCCAAAAAGGCACCGTAGGATAGCTGGTATATCTTGGTACGGCCTGGTTATATTTTTTTATCAGCAGGGGATTTATAATTTTATTTTTCATACCCCACAAATTTAAATTGTCCCTGGCTCTAAATTCCTGATAATAATTAGGATAGAACAAGATATTCATCAGCAAAAAAATAGTGAAAGAAATGGTTTCTCTACAACTTTAATCATTCCTTTTACTGATTAACATCATACTTTTAAATGCTTTATGATTATAGTTTTACTGAGATAAAACATAAATCACTTAAAATGAAAAAAAATATGGGAAATGCCGACAGAATTATCCGTTTATTACTGGCAATGCTGTTTGCTGTATTAGGATTTTTAAATATAGTTACAGGCACAGCAGGAGTTATTTTATTAGTGCTGGCTGGCATTTTTGCATTTACCAGCATAATTGGTTTTTGTCCCATCTATAGTTTGTTTGGTATAAATAGCTGTGCTCACAAAAAAACTGTATAGCATTAGCTTTGTAGAGCAAAGATTATTATATTTTTTTACTGCTTTTTTTTCTAAAGAGATGATTCTCCAATATTTTGTTGTGTTATTTTTTTTAATGGCTGACTATACGTTGTAAAACCTGATGCCCATCTCCTTATCTTTTATTAACCCTATCTTCACCTCAATACGGCAATTTGCCAGATACAGCATCCAATCATTCTCATTGCAAAATATTTTTAATACACTCATCAATAGTTTTATAGAAAATAAAGTAGGAATAGCCGAAAATTTTTTAAGTGAATCCCTCGCATCTCACTTAAAAGAAAACCTCACCAATCTTTACACCCAAAAAAAACTCAGGGCTGCAGGAACAGGAAACGACAGCGAGGTAGTGCATAACAAAGAAGTGAGAAGTGATATTATTTACTGGCTGGACCGCAGGAACAACAACCCGCATGAAAATATTTTTTTTGACCTGATGGATAATTTTGTAAGCTATTTAAACAGCACCTGCTACACCGGTATTACAGGATATGAGTTTCATTATACTTTATACGAAACAGGAAGTTTTTATAAAAAGCATCTTGATCAGTTTCGCAATAATGACAGCAGGCAGTATTCGATGATTATGTATTTAAACTGCGGCTGGCAACAGAATGACGGCGGCGAATTGTGTATTCATCATAGCGGACATTTGCAACATATATCTCCTGAAAACGGCAAAGCAGTTTTTTTTAAAAGCAATGAATCAGCACACGAAGTATTACCCACCAATAAGCCAAGGATGAGTATTACCGGGTGGCTAAAGATAAATTGACCTATTAATAAATTGGGTTTAGGAGTTTAGAGGTTTAGGAGTTTAGAGGTTTAGGGGTTTAGAGGTTTAGATTACGGGATTATAGTTATCCATCAGAAAAAAAATAATGCTAACCGCTCAAACAAATCTTTTAAAAATTCTTTCTGTTATCAACTGTAATTTTAAGTGCAGGCGCATTCAACTTTTCATTTCCAAATTTTACTGCAGCATCTTCTTCATATTTAAATGAAGAATTTGTTGTACTGTAAGTACCTGATGTAATATTTTTGATGGCACTTGCCAGGCAGGATTCATTTATATCTCCCCAATCTTTATCAAGCCCGTCGGCTATCTGGGCATTTACCGGAATGCCGTTAAAATAATTCCCTTCTCCGTTTTTATTTATGGTTCTGAAAGATACCGGGAAAATATACCATTCGCCAACAGGAATTGGAAAAAAGCCAACCGGTTTTCCATGGGTAGCCGTAGGGCCAAGCAATTTAACATCCATGTAAGGCTTTAAGTTATTAATCAACAATTCACTGGCCGAAGCAGTGCCCCTGCCAACAATAAAATAAATATCATTAAGGTTTATACCTCCGGCTTTACGAAAATTAGTTACCGTATTGTTCTTGCTGTTCTGGCTGTTGTACAACTGTGTCATCATCAGGCTTCCACTTGCAGAAGACTTTACCAGGTAGTTGCTTAACTGTTCAGCAATAGATACATAGCCACCGCCATTATAGCGAAGATCCACAATTACATTGGTAACCTCCTGGCTTTTGAAATTACTAAAAACACGTTGAAACGCTGAGCTGATCTGTGCTGTATTTCCGAGAAAGGAATTAAAAACCAGGTAACCAATTTTGCTGTTACCGATATTATAAACGGTATCAAGATAAACAGGTTTTTCTGCATAATGCCCTGCTGTTAAATCTATAGATACGGTGCTGCCATCCGGCTTTTGAAAAGTAAAGGAACTGTTGACAGAAGAATAAACTGCTGCTACAATAAAATCAGCATTGGCTGTAGTAATATTAGTGTTGTTATTTATGGCAGTAATCCGCCAGCCTCTGCGGATACCGGCCAAACCTGCAGGCCCGTTTGGTTCTACCAATCTCACTCTCAGGTCGCCTGTAGCTTTAAAAAAAACAGAAAAACCTAAATCGCCTGCGGCTGTTGTTGTGCTTATAGAACTCATACCTGCACTCAGCATATCCCACTCTGTTTTTTTCATTGCAAAACTCCATCTGTCCACCGGGGCCGTAAAACCAGTTTCAATACTAAAAGGATGGATGGCAGTCATGATGGCAGCAGGATCTGCAAAACTCTGTACATTAAAACTGCCGGGTATCTGGTTGTTCCACAAATAAATATCTTTTGATACCAGTAACACAGAATCTTTAATCACCTGCGGCGAAACAGTTGTTGATGTTCCGCCACCGCTGGCAGGAGGCGGCGTAACCGCAAGTACATCCTTATTTTTTTTGCAGGCAGAAAAAAACAAGGACATAGACAGTAAAACCAACAGGAATGACAATGATACTTTTTGCATAATAATTCTTTGCTTTATTTTTTTACCTATTACTTAACTTACGACAAATACCCTGCTTCAAATTGTTAAGTTAGGTGAAATTAACAAGCCTTTTTTGGGAAGGGTTCGTAAAAGAAACAGCCTGGCACTCCGTAAAAAAGCCATTTTACGGGGGTAAGCATAAAACCCGTATAGAAATTTGCTGTAATAATTGTTAGTAAGTTTTGTTTTTCTATATATTCTTTTAAAATATATTTATAATATGGAATCTTCTTATAAAACTTTGCAAACGATCTATACCATTTCAAAAGATGATGTGCAACCAGAAACGTATAAATGCCGGCCCAGGGAAATTATCCTGCGCCAGTTTCAGGATTGGAATATTATTCAGCAACATCTTAATTCATTAGAGGAGGAAGGTTTAGTTATTACCAGCCAGGAAGATACTCTTGTAATCTGGATTACTGCGGCAGGTATTGAAAAAATAAAGTCAACTGAAATTTTTATTACAGGGGATTGATTTTTAAAAAATCTTTATCCGAATTAATCATACCTCCATTGCTTACACAGTGAAGCAATCTTTACACCTCCATTAAAAATATCAAACCTTATAAAATTGGAAAGTAAGATTACTTCCCGAAAAAACGGGACAGGCTGTTCCTCGCAATGACTGTAATTGCGCTGCGACTTACATAGAAAGTCATTGCGAACGCAGTGAAGCAATCTTTACACCTTTATTAAAAATACCAAACCTTATATGATTGGAAAGTAAGATTGCTTTCCCGAAAAAACGAGGCAGGCTATTCCTCGCAATGACTGTAATTCCGCTGCGATTTGCGCAGAAAATCATTGCTTACACAGTGAAGCAATCTTTGCACGTCCATTAAAAATATCAAACCTTATATGATTTGAAAGTAAGATTGCTTCCCGAAAAAAAAGGGCAGGCTGTTCCTCGCAATGACTGTAATTCCGCTGCGATTTGCGCATAAAATCATTGCTTACACAGTGAAGCAATCTTTGCACGTCCATTAAAAATATCAAACCTTATATGATTTGAAAGTAAGATTGCTTCCCGAAAAAAAAGGGCAGGCTGTT
>JANLQE010000070.1:0-21576 GCA_031367625.1 Bacteroidota bacterium | reverse complement strand
CAACGATGTAAAAAAAGCCATCAATGTGGTACATGAAGCCTTTTTTGAAACAGCCATAAAAGAAGTAAATGTATTTATTGCAGGTGTAGGCAATGTAGGCAGCAAACTATTGGCACAGATAAAACAACAGCAGCAGTATTTGTTACAGCACATGCGGCTGAAAATAAAAATAGCTGGTATTGCCAACAGTAAAAAAAGCTGGATAGATGAAGAAGGAATCAACCTGGATAACTGGGCAAACCTGCTTGCATCTGGCAAGCCTTCCGGCATCAATGATTTTATTGAAACCATTCAGAAAAAAAATCTGCGCAATACTGTATTTGCAGATGTTACAGCCAATGAAAATGTAGCAACCGTGTATGATAGCCTGCTGCAAAAAAGCATTGCTGTGGTAGCCTGTAATAAAGCAGCCTGCTCATCTTCGTATGATTATTACAGAAAATTAAAAGATCTCTCTACCGAATTTAATACAAAATTTTTGTTTGAAACCAATGTGGGTGCAAGCCTGCCCATCATAAGTACATTGAACGACCTGTTGCGGAGTGGTGATAATATTCACAGCATGGAAGCGGTGCTGAGTGGTACTTTAAATTTTGTATTTAATAATTATGACGGAAAAAAAAGTTTTGCTTCGGTGGTAAAACAGGCTCAGGATGAAGGCTACACCGAACCCGATCCCCGCCTTGACCTTAGTGGCAAAGATGTAATGCGTAAGATCATGATTCTTGCAAGAGAAGCAGGCCAAACAATGGAAATGGAAGACATCAGCAATAAATCTTTTATGCCCGAAGCCTGTATGCAGGGAACAGTAGATGATTTTTATAAATCTATGGAAGCGCACGAAACATATTTTAAAAGCATTTATGATACCGCAGCAGCGGCAGGCTGCAAACTGAAATTTGTTGCCAGCTACAAAAATGGCAAAGCATCTGTTGGCCTGCAGCATATTAATCCTCAACACGATTTTTATCACCTGTACGGTAAAGACAATATCATATTATTTTATACCGACCGGTACATAGAGCAACCGTTGGTAATTAAAGGTGCAGGCGCAGGTGCAGCCCTTACAGCATCGGGTGTATTTGCAGATATTATCAGAACATCAAAAGCATAACTTTTAAATACTGCTGTCATGCTGAGCAATAGCGAAGAATCTGCCAGGCTTTAATGATATCATAAAACATAAAACAATGAGTAACAAAATATTTTTTGAAGAAAACAGATCAGTAAAAGTTGCATCACCAGGCACAGTTGCCAACCTGGTGTGCGGCTTTGATGTGCTGGGCTTATGCCTTAATGAACCTTGTGATGAAATGCAGGTGAGCCTTCTGAATGAAAAAAAAGTAATCATGAAAAGTGCTGATGGTTACAACTTACCAACCGACCCGATGCAGAACACCGCAGGTGCACCGCTGATAGAAATACTGAATGAACTGAACAGTGGTATTGGTTTTGAAGTGTTGATTAAAAAAAACATAAAACCCGGCAGTGGCTTAGGTTCCAGCGCTGCCAGTGCTGCAGGTGCTGTGGTGGCAGCCAATCATTTACTGGGCAATATTTTTTCTAAAGAAGACATGGTTCGGTTTGCAATGAGCGGAGAAAAAGTAGCGTCGGGTGTAAAACATGCTGACAATGTAGCACCCTGTATATACGGCGGCATTACTTTGATAAGAAGTATTTTTCCTTTGGACATAGTAAGCATTCCATCACCACTGTTATGGATAACTGTGGTGCATCCGCAAATTGAAATACGCACTGCTGATGCAAGGCAAATTTTAAGAAAAGAAGTATTGCTAAAAGATGCCATCAGGCAATGGGGCAATATTGGCGGCCTGGTAGCAGGCTTTATGAAAAACGATTATGATCTTATTGGCCGCAGCCTGGAAGATGTGATTATAGAACCCGTAAGAAGTATTTTAATTCCGCGGTTTGATGAAGTAAAAAAACAAAGTAAGGCCGCAGGTGCTTTAGGCGGTGGTATTTCTGGTTCGGGCCCTTCTATTTTTATGCTGAGCAAAGAAGAAAATACTGCAGTAAAGGTAGAGCAGGTAATGAAAGACATTTATAATAAAATTGGACTGGAGTATTATACTTATGTAACAACAATAAATAATCACGGTGTAAAGATTTTGTAACAGGCATGGATAAAGCTTTTAAAAATCTTGCCCACAAAAAGGTTTGCTTGTACCCTATAATCATTTTTTACAATAATTAAACGAGACAATTAAACATGCAATATTTCAGTACCAATAAAATATCATCCACTGTAAATTTTAAAGAAGCTACCATTAACGGGCAGGCGCCGGATAAGGGTTTGTATTTTCCTGAAAAAATACCTGTTATCAATAAAGACCTTATAAAAAATATAGAGCGGTATTCTAATGAAGCTATTGCTTATGAAGTGATAAAACCATTTGTGGGTGACTGCATTTCGGAAACTATTTTAAAAAATATTGTAGAAGAAACGGTCAACTTTTCTATTCCGCTTATTCCGGTAACCGAAAATATTTTTTCGCTGGAATTATTTCACGGGCCTACACTGGCATTTAAAGATATTGGTGCAAGATTTATGAGCCGCTGCCTGGGATATTTTGTAAAAGACCAGCCAAAAAAAATTACTGTGCTTGTGGCTACTTCCGGCGATACCGGTGGCGCCGTTGCCAATGGTTTTTTTGATGTACCAAATGTAGAAGTGATCATTTTATATCCTTCTGGAAAAGTGAGTACTGTACAGGAAAAACAATTGACTACACTGGGCAAAAATATTCATGCACTGGAAGTAAAAGGAACATTTGATGATTGCCAGCAAATGGTAAAAGAAATTTTTACCAACGCTGCTGATTTTAAAAATCTTTTTTTAACCTCGGCAAATTCTATCAATGTTGCAAGATGGCTGCCGCAGCAGTTTTATTATTTTTTTGCATACAAACAATGGATAGATAAAAATGAACCGCCCGTAATTTCAGTACCGAGTGGTAATTTTGGAAATATCTGTGCAGGACTGCTGGCACAAGCTTCTGGCTTGCCGGTAAAACATTTTATTGCAGCGTGCAATGCCAATGATACGGTGCCAAATTTTTTACAAACAAATAATTATACCCCTAAACAGGCAGTGGCCACCATTTCCAATGCAATGGACGTGGGCAACCCGAGCAATTTTGTAAGAATATTAGAAATATTCAACAAAGAAACAGATACATTGAAAAATAATTTATCTGCCATCAGTATTTCTGATGAAGAAACAAAGCGTACTTTAAAAAAAGTTTATGAAACTACCCATTACCTTTTAGATCCGCATGGAGCTGTAGGTTATCATGCGCTGGAAGATTACCTGAAAACACATCCCACACAAAAAGGAATTGTTATAGAAACAGCCCACCCGGTAAAATTTTTTGATGTAGTAGAACCGATCATTGATTCCCCAATAAAAATTCCTGCAGCTATTAAACAGCAACTCAGTGCAGAAAAAAAATCTTTGCTGATAGAAAATAATGCAGAAGCATTAAAAGAATTTTTATTGGAGATATAATTTATACGGCAAGTCTCCTGCGCCGTTGCGGACGACTGAGAGGAACAGCAGGGAGAGGAATTATAAACTGGCTATTTATAAGGCCGTTAAATTTGTTTTTTCAAGAATTTTGTGAACAATAAATTTAGAAAGTTTCCATAACACAATTAACAATAAAACCATTGGGAAAAAATCAGGCTTGTGAAAAATTTGTAAAAAACTACAAATAGTTAAAATTATTCCCATGCCAAATATAGCGTATGAAAATAGTCTTTGTCCTGCTGTCCAGATTATTTTGTTTTTCTCTGTTACCCTTGTATTTACTCCATACCAAATGTTTTTAAACTTTGGTGGTAATATAAAAATAAGAACAGCATACGATATCAGTAAGAGCCCAATGGATGCGAAATTATTAAAAATTGTCAAAATAATATCTTCGTTAAATTATGAGTGGTTTCGTCAACTTAACACCAACATTGAAATTACCACAAATGCGCAAACCATGTGTTGGAAATTTTTTGGAGCTTTATGGTTATGTAAATTATTATTGCTTTAAAAACTTTAATGAACGGGTTTGCCCATCACTAAAAACCCCTTTTATAATGTACATACCTTTTTGAAGATGGGCAACATCCAAACTGATAATGCTTGAGCCTGATTGCAACTGAACAATGCTTCGTTGCAGCAGTTTACCTTCCATTGATATAATAGATAACTGCAGTTTATCATTTTTAGCAGCAGAAATACTTAACTGCGCCTGGTCGCTAACCGGATTTGGAATAACGGCTTCTAACTGCATATCTTTTTGCCGGCTACCCAATTTAACCGTAGAAGAATAATTAAACCTGCCATCAATATCAATAGATTTTATGCGGTAAAAAACGTTACCGGATAAATTGGTATTATCCACATAAGTAAACGGCTGTGCACACCGTGCCTGGCTTGCAGTAATGCTGTGGATAGCATTAAAATTTCTGCCATCAGCAGAACGCTCAATTTCAAATATGGCCTGTGTGGAAGTACAGGCAGCCAGCCAGTTTATTGTATTAAAACCATTGTTTCTTGAACCATTTATATAGTTGATTTTTATAGATAACACGGAGGTGACAGTAACCTTCACCTGACCAACCGCTCCTGAACCAGATGCGCTTCCTGTACCTGGCCCTGCGGTACCGCCACCGCCGCCGCCAGGAGAAACACCACTTGTGCCGGGATTATTATTTGGAATACCGCCAGTACCGCCATTTCCCTGTCCTGTACCACCAGTTATGCCTCCGGCATTTCCTCCATTAGCACTTGCTGTTGCCGAACCTCCACCACCACCGCCACTGTTAGAAACTGAGGCAGCTCCATTACCTCCGGCAAATTTTGTTGTTCCTGTACCTGCAGCAGTTGTTCCCCCTGCGCCGCCAGCCAAAACTACAGCACCTGTACCACCTGCCGCAACGCAGATGCTGGTAAAACTGGAATTACCACCATTTACTCCTGCTCCGCCTCCTGTACCTACAGTAACACTATAACTTCCGGCGGGTAAGGTAGTGCTGATAACTGAACAAGCTCCACCGCCTCCGCCGCCTTTTCCGCCAGATGCCGCAGCAGCACCGCCTCCGCCAGCAGCCCATGCTTCTATAGTTACAATTGCGCTATAGCCTGCCGGAACGGTATAAGTACCGCTGGCATTAAATGTCGCACTTATGGGTTGAGCAATAATATTTGTTGAAAAAAGAATAAGAAGAACCAACTGAAGTAAGTAATTTTTTCTCATGACCACATTTTAATTTGGTTTAAATTAATTTTGTTTTAATAAAAATGTGTAATTCAGGAAGGATTTAATTGAGCAGTTTTTAATTGGTAAATTATGAATACCGGGATTTATTCCGATTGACAAAAGTTTAAAAATTAGAAACAAGTCTGCAAGTTCTATACAATTAAAAATGAAATGCAATTAATGCTGTTGTATAGATTGGATTTTAAGCGTTAGTTCAACGGGTATTTACCAAAAGCCTACCCATATTGGCTTAAAATAAAATTAGTTTGGTATAACTTTGTATGATCAGAAAGTAATATAGGATTTTAATTTAAAAAATTAATTTTTTAATCGTTATTTCTTTTAATTGTTTACATCAAAAATTTTCCTGTATAACTTTCCTTAGATTTTTTTAAATCCAAAGGCTTGCCCGCAAAAACCAGGTTACCTCCTTCGTCACCAGCCCCCGGGCCAAGGTCTATCACCCAATCTGCACTTTTTATTACATCAGTATTGTGTTCTATCACTATGATAGAATGACCCTGTTCAACCAATGCATTAAAGGAAGCCAGTAATTTTTTTATATCATGAAAATGAAGACCGGTTGTGGGTTCATCAAAAATAAAAAGGATATGCCCCTGAGCTTTTCCTTTCCCTAAAAAAGAAGCCAGTTTTACCCGTTGTGCTTCTCCACCACTTAAGGTATTGGATGACTGGCCCAGTTTTACATAACCTAACCCTACATCACTTAACGGTTGAACAGCCCCCCCTATCCCCCCCGGAAGGGGGGTAAAAAATGCAATGGCTTCATCAACACTCATCTGTAAAATATCAAAAATATTTTTATCATTTATTTTTACATCCAGCACTTCTTCTTTAAATCTTTTACCACCGCATACATCGCATACCAAATGTACATCTGCCAAAAACTGCATTTCTACCAGTTGCTCGCCTTCACCTTTACATGCATCGCACCTGCCTCCATCTACATTAAAAGAAAAATGCTTTGGCATAAATCCCCGCATTTTACTGAGTGGCTGTTTGGCAAAAAGTTCCCTTATTTCATCATAAGCTTTTATATAAGTAACCGGGTTGCTGCGGCTCGATTTACCGATAGGGTTTTGATCTACCATTTCTACCTGGCTTATATAATCAGCATCGCCTTTTAAAGCACGGAACAGGCCTGGCTTATCTACGCCTTCTCCTTTTAATTTCTGTAAGGCAGGATATAAAATCTGTTTTACCAAAGTTGTTTTTCCGCTTCCGCTTACGCCACTTACGGCACATAAAACATTTAACGGAAATTGTATGCTGATGTCTTTTAAATTGTTTTGCATGGCTCCTTCTACAATTATTGAACGGGTCCATTTTCTTACATTTTTTGGAGGGTCAATGCTAAGTTTACCTGATAAATATTTTCCGGTAAGACTGTCTTTATCTGCAATTATTTCATCGTAATTTCCTACAGCTACCACTTCTCCGCCGAGGTGGCTTGCAAGCGGGCCCATGTCAATAATATGATCGGCTTCTCTCATCATCATCTCATCATGCTCTACTACCACCACAGTATTTCCCAGGTCTCTTAATTCTTTTAAAACTATTATCAGTTTTTGTGTATCCCGGCTGTGAAGCCCTATAGAAGGTTCATCTAAAATGTACAACGAGTTGGTAAGGTTGCTACCCAGGCTCCTGGTAAGTTGTATGCGTTGACTTTCTCCGCCGCTTAATGAATTTGCCAAACGGTTAAGCGTTAAGTAACCAAGGCCTACATCAATCAACGTTTTAAGCCGGTGATGTATTTCAAACAAAATTCTTTTTGCTACCTGTTCATCATACTTACTCAGTTTTAAATGATTAAACCATTGCTGCAGATCTTTCACCGGCATTTCACACAATTGTCCAATATGCTTTTCCCCTGCTTTTACATAGAGGGCTTCTTTTCTTAAGCGGTATCCATGGCATTCGGTACACAGCGTTCTGCCTCTATACCTGCTTAGCAACACACGGTATTGAACTTTATATAAATTCTGTTCTACTTCTTTAAAAAAATCATCTATCCCATTTACAAAACTATTTCCTTTCCATAAATCGTTTAACTGTTTTTGCGTAAGATCCATAATTGGTTTATGCACAGGAAAATCAAATTTCTTTGCTGCACGGATAAAAGCATCTTTCCATTCGCCTAATTTTTCTCCTTTCCAGGGAGCTACGGCTCCTTCGTACACACTTAACCGTTTGTCTGGTATAATCAGGTCTTCATCAAGGCCAAGTATCATTGAAAAGCCTTCGCAGACAGGGCAGGCGCCATAAGGATTATTAAAGGAAAATAAATTAGGCACCGGCTCTTCAAACTGTATTCCATCCAGCTCAAACTTATTGCTGAAATAAAGATTTTTCTTTTCGTTTATTTCAATATGCATTATTCCTTCTCCTTCATAAAATGCAGTGCCTGCAGAATCTGCAATACGATGCAGGTCATCTTCATCAAAATCTTTTTTTAAAATCCTGTCTATTAAAATAAATGATTCCGGTTTTTTTTTATTCTCTGAAGGAGATTCTATTAAATCTTCAATTCTTTTTATTTCGCCCTGTTCATACAACCGGGAAAACCCTTTCTGCAATAAAATATTGAGCTCTTCTTTTGTATCCCTGTTTTTATGCCTTTTAAAAGCAGCCAATATTAAAATTTTATCGCCGTCTTTGCATTCCTGTATAGCTTTTATTACATCAGGCACATCATCCTTTTTTACCTCTCTTCCGCTAACAGGAGAAATAGTTTTACCCGCCCTGGCAAAAAGAAGCCGCAGGTAATCATAAATTTCTGTCATGCTGCCAACGGTACTGCGGGGTGTACGGGTAATTACTTTTTGCTCAATAGCTATTGCAGGACATAGTCCTTTTATATAATCTACATCCGGCTTATTCATGCGCTGCATAAACTGGCGTGCATAAGCACTAAGGCTTTCTGCATAACGCCGCTGGCCTTCGGCAAATAAAGTATCTATGGTAAGAGAAGATTTTCCTGAACCGGAAACACCGGTTACCACCACCAGTTTATTTCGTGGTATGGTAACAGTTACATTTTTTAAATTATGCACCCTGGCACCTTTTATAAAAATATCATTATCAGCGTGTATTACCGGAAAGTTTTTAGAGCTTTTTTTGAGTTTAATAACATTATTCATCATGGCAAAATTACAGCATCAACACTACTAAATTTTATATGTGAAATTTTTCTTAAAAGTATATTCGTACAATTACGATTAGTACAATTACGATAACCTGGTACTTATACTCTATTTTTTAAAATAATATTAAAAACATTTGGCATTTTATATTTTATCATTACTTTCACAGTCCAATATCCAGTAAAATGAAAAGCTGCATTAAGCCTATCTAACAGACTTCTACGCACTATTCTCTTATTGGATTTACCTTAACCAAAGTCCAAACCATCAAAACTGTAGAAGTTATGAAATGTTTTAACAATTTAACTGATCAACAGCTCGTACATCTCTATATGAATGGCGACGCTGATGCCCTTGCAACTTTAGTAGTACGTTACAAGGACAAAATTTACACCTCTATTTATTTGCTTGTAAAAGACAAGTACCTGGCAGAAGATATTTTCCAGGATGTATTTATCCGTATAATAGATACCCTTAGGGGCGGCCGTTATACCGATGAAGGAAAATTTTTGCCATGGGCCATGCGTATTGCACACAACCTGTGTGTGGATCATTTTAGAAAAGTAAAACGCAGTCCATCCATTAAAACAAGTGATGACCGTGACATTTTTGAAGTGCTTAACTTTTTTGAAGCAGGTGTAGATCAGCGCATGATGGCTGAGCAAAGCCATGAAAAAGTAAGAAAAATGATTGACATGCTTCCAGAAGATCAAAGAGAAGTAATCATTATGCGCCACTACGCAGATCTTAGTTTTAAAGAAATTTCTTCTTTAACAAAATGCAGCATTAACACTGCCCTTGGCAGAATGCGCTACGGTTTAATAAACCTTCGCAAAATGATGACTGAAAAACAAATTGCCCTGTAATATTTATTAACCCAAAGAAAATAAATATAAATCTTCGTTGAGTAAAATCGGCGAAGATTTTTTTGTGCGGATGATAGAAACAGAGATCAAACTGATAAGACAGATAAACACAGATTTTTTTATATTTTATTCTTCTGTTACTATATTGAAGCCTGATCATTTTTTATAAAACGCATCTACCCCACACTGCAGCCATTCTTTATATTCTTTTACAGATGGAACATAGCCCACGGGGTGGCTAAGCAATTGTTCGCTGGTATTTAATATGGCATATAGCGGCTGGGCATTATTTTTAAAATTTTCTGTTTCAAAAGTGGCCCATTTATCTCCCACGGTGTTTATTTCTTTTTCTACTCCGTCTTTTGTTTTATAAGTGAATTGTTGTACTGAAGGCAATTTCTTTTTATCATCTACATACAAAGAAATAATGATAAATTTTTCTTTCATTAATTTATACACTTCGGGTTTGCTCCAAACATTTTCTTCCATACGGCGGCAGTTTACACAGGCATAACCGGTAAAATCCAATAAGATAGGTTTGTTTTGTTCCTTTGCCATTTTAAGGCCTTCTTCATAATCCCGTGTGCAGTTTAAATCCAGCACACAATCATTACCCGATTTATAAATACTATAATAAAGTGGTGGCGGAAAACCGCTGATGAGTGAAAGATTTGCAGCTTTGGTATTGGTAAGGCCTGGTATTAAATACAATGTAAATAACCCTGCAATAAGCCCAAAACCCATTCTTATAAAAGATAATTTTTTAACAGGAGAATCGTGTTTAAATCTGATAAAGCCAAAAAGGTATAAGGTTAACCCTGCACCAACCAATACCCATATACCAATAAAAATTTCCCGTTTTAAAAGGCCCCAATGCATTACTAAATCTGCGTTTGATAAAAATTTGAAAGCTAGGCCCAGTTCCAGAAAACCAAGTACCACTTTTACCGTGGTGAGCCAGCCGCCCGATTTTGGCAATGAATCAAGTAAATTAGGAAACAATGCAAAGAGTGCAAAAGGCAATGCCAGTGCTAACCCAAAACCACCCATGCCAAATGTAAGCTGCATGGCGCCACCATCTGCAGATAATGAACCGGCAAGCAACGAACCTAATATAGGGCCGGTACATGAAAAGGAAACCAATGCAAGGGTAAGTGCCATAAAAAAAATCCCGGCTATATTTCCAACACCGGCTTTACTATCAGTAGTATTGGAGATGCCCGCCGGTAAAGTAATTTCGTATAGTCCAAAAAAGGATAATGCAAACACAATGAAGATTAGAAAAAATAAAACATTCAGGTAAACATTCGTGGAAATATTATTTAAAATCTCGGGGTTTAGTTTATCAAGAAAATGAAAAGGAAGACTTAATAAAACATAAATAAAAAATATAAAGAAGCCATATAAAAATGCATTTTTTATACCCGCCTTTCTGTTCTGCGATTTTTTGGTAAAGAAAGAAACCGTAAGCGGTATCATAGGGAAAACACAAGGCGTAAGTAAAGCCACAAGGCCGCCCAAAAAGCCCAATACAAATAAAGAAAGTAACCCTTTAGATTTTGTGCCGGAACTGGCAGATGCAGAGGATGCGCCGCAATCTGTTAAAGGTTTATCAAGATTAACAGAAGAAATTAAAATGCGGTTATTCGTTACTGCTGCAACAACTCCCGGCAGGCTTACCAGTATCTTTTGCTCTTCGGTTAAAAAATTGTCTGCATATCCAACTTCATAATTCAATTTTATTTTTACGGCAGCAGGCACCTGCCCGGTAATATTTATTTTTTGGGAGAAAACAATACTGTCTGAAGTTACCTGCACCGGCTTATTTTCAAACACTATATCAGCCAGGCTTTTGCTTTTTGTGAAGTATTCAATGGCATCTGCTTTCACTAAAGAATCATCAATGACCATTACAACACCCGTAAGATCCTGCGCTGCGTTGCTGTCATATAAATGCCATCCTTTTTTAATGGTGCCTTTTACTAAAAGTTCATAACGGTTCTCCGATATTTTTTTTGCATCTGCTTTCCAGCTTACCATTGCGCTATCCTGAGAGAAAACGAAAGCAGAAAAAACAAAAGAAACCAGTAAAAAAACAATGCCGCTTTTAAAGTGTTGCATAAAATAGTTTTGGTATAAAAAAATCCCGAAACTGCCGGGACTTAAATTAAAATTTATTTACCGCCCAGCTTTATGCTAAATGGAATTTCTTTTGGTGGAAGGCATTTCTTATCGTCGCAAACCATGTAAGAAACGGTGCCTTTTACTACGGTAGCAGCAGAAGATTTTACTTTTACTTTTTGTACAAAATCAACTTTGTTACTATAAAACTTAAGTTCCGATTTAAAATTAGGATCGTAATGTTTCTCCAGTTTCCCTATTTCTTTTACTTTATCATCTAATTTTAAAAGGGGATTTTTTGCAAAACTAAAAACAGTGGGCTCGGGCCCTTCGCCGGCATTTTGTGCATAGATATGCCACTTGTTTTCAAGGGTAGCGGTCATGTGCAATTCGTAAGTTTTACTATCAATTTTTTTGGCTGTATAAGTCCATTTAATGGGGTTTTCAATTTGCGCAAAGGCTGTGCCCATCATCATAAAAATACTTAATACAAACAGTGGAAATTTCTTCATTATAAAGTCATTTAATCTTTTAAAATATCAATTGTAAAGGTAACTGAATTACGGTTTTTAAATATCACGGGATGTTAACTATTGCAGTGAAATACCAAAAAGCCTGTTAAAAACCTGTTGGCCATCTGTATTGTTAAGTGTTTTGCTGCAGGCTCTTTCGGGGTGGGGCATCATTCCAAAAACATTTCTGGTTTCGTTACAAATTCCTGCTATATTTTCTATTGCACCATTAGGATTGCTTTGTTGTGTAATATTTGCAGCCGCATCGCAATAGGTATAAATAACCTGGTTATTTGTTTTTAATAATTGCAGCACTTCATCACTTGCATGGTAGCGGCCTTCGCCATGGGCTACCGGAATTTTTAATGCAATATCTTTCTCATCTTTTATAAAAACATTTTTACAAACAAACTGTTGGCCGGCATTGCGGAGCAATACACCTGGCAGCAGGCCACTTTCGCATAATATCTGAAAACCGTTACAGACTCCCAGTACCTTACCACCATTATTGGCAAAATCAATTACACTTTTCATCATGGGGCTAAAACGGGCGATGGCGCCACAACGCAGATAATCTCCATAACTGAATCCGCCGGGGAGTACAATGCAATCTTGTGTAGAAAACATGCTTATATCTTTATCTTTATGCCAAAGCGTAATAACCTGCTGGTGCAGGTCATTTTCAAGTGCTTCTACCATATCCCTGTCGCAATTGGAACCGGGAAAAACAACTACGCCAAACTTCATAATTTTTTATTTTATACCTGCAAAAGTACGGGGAAAGGTTTAAGAAGTTTAAAGTTGAAGGGTTTAAAAAGTTTATAAAATGGATTGCATTTTTATTTTACAAAATACCCGATAGCAATGCTTATGGCCACCATGCTCCAATGCATAGAAAGAGGAAACCATTTTTTTTCGGGGTATAAAAATGAACTTGCGGCAATAAGAGATACCGGCACAGCCACCAATATCCAGTAATTAAAACTATGGGTGGCGTTTAAAAAGGGTACAAACAACGCCACTATTAAATATAAAAACATCAGTTGCCAACTTTTTCTGGTTTGAACTACCTGCCTGAGCAAATTATTCTGAATAAAAAAACTCCCAATTATCCCGGTTATTAATATCAAAATAATAGCGGCGTAAGCCCACCTGCTTTCTTTAAATGAAGGAAGCGTAACAGCCAGGCCCGGCAAATGATAACCCTTCCATTTATCTGTAAGAAAAAGCCATGAAGCAAAAAAATAAAAAGGAGTAATAATACCAACCAGGCCCAGAAGCCACTCCTGTAATTTAAATGGACGGGCAATGGTAAGGCCAACCATAATAAGGATTATAAATGCGATGGCAGGAAAATAAAAAAAGCTGGCAATGCCTATTACAAACCCAATATTAAAAATGGTGGTTTTACCCTTTTGTATATTGTGAAGCGTACATAGGTTAGACCAAACCCATATCAGCATTGTATTTACAATAAGCGGTGCAGATAAGCTAAACCATTCACTGAATAAAGAAGTAATTAGCAAATAACACATACCCGTAAGATAATTAGGCTTTTGATGCATTCGCTGTGTATTAACGGCTTTATTAAAACTAATGGCCTGCATGTACAGCAAAACAAAAGTTATCAAACTATATACCAGCGGAACAGTATTGCCAACCGGCGCTAAAAGTTGTAAAAAATATTTATATAAAATACCATCTAATGGTTGTATTTGCGGGGCTTTGGGAAACAAAAAAATGGGTAATTTTAATAAAAGCCCATACACAAAGAGTAAAAAATTATTGTATGGATTATTGGCTTTAAAAGTGCCTGTCACAATGAATGATTAAAAATTAATTAACAGATTAGTTTTTACAAAAATAAAAATAATGATTTTACCAACCGCATTAATACCTGGTAGAAAAATCAATTTTAGCAAAAGCAATATTACCTCTTAATAAACAAGGAACAATTATTTGGCGGACACCAACCTGTTTTGCCAGCCTGGGCATAAACTCGTATCCTGCTTCGCCGCTTTTTATTGTTGCATATCTTTTTATCTGCCCGTCTGGCTGCAATGCATGATCGCTCAATAACTGTTTATTTTTATCCTTCTGCAAAAAAAGATAGTGAATTTCGTCACCCATATTTACTGTAGAAAAAGACAGGAAATTATCCGTTTCCAGGTCGTTTGTTTTTTTATTGATGATGTTATTCCATTCGCCTTTTAAGTCTTTATCAAAACTGAATATAAGTACATCATTGTAATTGTAAATAATATCCTGATAATTATTTCGGGTAGGATCCCTGTAATAATATCCATAATAATCACGCTGAAAACTATAATAATTGGGCGAATAGAAATAAGGATTGTAAAGATAATCCCTGCTGTTCCATCTGTTACTCCGGGTTTGGGTATAATATTCTTCTGTAGTAAGCAAAAAACCACCATCTTTCTTTAAAATAATATTACGAAAGGCAAAATCATTGAAAGCAGTGCGCCAGTTTGTTTTGTCGGATAACTTAGTGCGTATGCTGTCATCAAAAACCGTAATTGCTTTTTTACTAATAGCAAAATTTTCTTTGTTAATGATTACTGTAAAAAATCCTTCAATATTGCCAAAATTCTTTCTGTATAAAAAAGAATTTACAATGTATTGATTATTTAAATTATCAATTTTTATTTTTACGTCTTCTAGATATTTTTCATCCAGCAAAATTTCGTTTGTAATAAGCGAAGCGGTATTAGGCCTGCGGTAATTAATCTCCAGTTTACGGGTATAATCATTTCTACCGTTGCCGGTTTCCTTGGCAAAAAGATAAGTGCCATCATTGGCTACCTGCAGATCATCGTAGGTTTCTTTTCTATCGTTGTAAGCAAAAACACTTCTGGTGCTATCCAGTAAATGCATAGTTGGATTAAAAAGTTTTGTAGTAAGAGAAATTTCGTCGTTTTTATGCTGCATTTTATACAGCAGTATTTTTTGCTTGTCTTCGCTGTTGGTGAGATAATAAATTTTATTATCAGTAAATAAATTTGTTTTTGTGGTATCCAGGTTTATTACTTCGCCCAGCAATTGGCCTGATCCGCTCATTTTTGCAGCATTACAGTAAATGATATTCTTTTTCTGGTATTGGTAAATAATAAAAAAATAATCGGGATAACTTATAAAGTCTACATTAAAAGTTTTATCAGAAATAAAGTCCAGATTTATATTATTGGCAACGTGCATGTCCTTATCATAAATGGTAAGGTGATGCTTTCTGTTTATATTTTTATATATCAGGTAATTGCCATTAAAATTTCCCAGTATTTCAAAATTAATTCTTTTACTATCTTCTTTAATTATATCAGAAAAAGTGATTTGCTGAGAAAAAGCTGGAATGCCTGTAATAAAATATACAATTACTGTTAAAAAAATGATGCGTTTCATTGGTATTCTTTTTTATAAATTTACGATTAAAAATACTTTACAAAAGCATAAAGTGCAAAAGCACTGATTCTTATCCTGAATTACATTTTTAAAAACCTTTTTGTACTACTGTAAACCAGTGAATACTTTTAAATAATAAAAGATCAACTCCTCCAAATACCCATTGGCCTAAAACAAATTAAATTAAAATCTGTTGTAGTCATAACTTAATATATTTATAAAATGCAAACCGTATTAATCACCGGCGGAACAGGCCTTGTGGGCAAAAAACTTTCAAAGCTTTTGGTAGATAAAGGATACAACATTATCATCCTCACCAGGACATTAAAAGACAACCATGCTGCAAAGCAAATAACTTTTGCTTTGTGGGATGTAAAAAAACAAACTATAGATATAAGTGCCGTACAAAAAGCAGATTACATTATTCATCTTGCCGGGGCAGGGGTAGTAGATAAAAAATGGACCGGTAGTTATAAAAAAGAAATTGTTGAAAGCCGTACAAAAAGCAGTGAGCTATTGGTAAATACTTTAAAAAATAATTCCCATTCAGTAAAATGTATTGTAAGTGCATCTGCCACCGGATGGTACGGAGAAGATAAAACTACTGAACATTTTTTTATTGAAGAAGAAAAACCTGCGGATGATTTTTTGGGAGAAACCTGTAAGCTATGGGAGCAAAGCATTGAGCCAGCCGAAGCGCTTAACATACGGGTTTGTAAATTAAGAACCGGCATTGTACTCAGTAAAGACGGTGGTGCACTGGCAGAATTTTTAAAGCCCTTAAATTTTGGAATAGCCGGAATTTTAAGCAGTGGCAAACAGGTAATAAGCTGGATACATATTGATGATCTTTGCCGCATGTATATTGCAGCAATAGAAAATAATGCCATGCATGGCAGCTATAATGCAGTGGCGCCCATGCCGGTTACCAACAAAACACTTACGGTAAAACTTGCGCAGGCAGTAAAAGGAAAGTTTTATATTTCCATGCACGTGCCAAAATTTATTTTAAAAATAATGATGGGCAGCAGAAGTATTGAAGTGTTGAAGAGCACTACAGTGAGCAGTGCAAAAATAAAAAGTACCGGGTTTACCTTTCTGTATCCTTCTATTGATGCAGCCTTAAACAACCTCATCCCCTCTCCTCTTCCTTACCGGAACGGGCGGCCAAAATAGAAGGGAGCGTAAAGGGTTTTATAAATTAACCTACAAATAAAATCAGGTTTTTAAATCAGCCTTGCGAAAATAATTAATAATTAAAAAAGCATACATACTTAAGTATGCCGCTGCGGCAATTATTAAAGTATAATCTTCTACCGTACGCTTCTCCATCATCTGTGGCTTAAAGGGATTTGGCACAAGAGAATCCACCACTTCCAAAGGCATAAAATAGCCGTACTGACTGCCTTTAAGCGTAAAGATGAGCCAAAGCACATTATCTAAAATACATACAATAGCAAAATAAATTATTATAGAAAGGCCGGTACGTTTTACCAGTATGGCTATTAAAAATGACAGCGCCAGATAAACCAATGCCATCAACGCAAAATAGCCAATAAAATAAACCCCGGTAAACATTTCTGTTGTAGAAGAAGAAAAAATTAAACCCGTAAGCAGGGCCGTAATAAAAACAAGCAGGGTACTCACCAGCACAAAAAATATCAGTAATGAAAACTTTGCCGTTAAAAAATCCATACGGCTCCAGCCGTCAATAATATTTTGCCGGTGCGTGCGGTACTGTACTTCATTTGTAATCAGCAAAATAAAAAGCATACCTATCAGTATAAAAAACAAACCGCCCATCCAGCTTGCCCCAAGCCATACCCTGGGAAAAACAAAAGGCGAAGCCAGAAATGCTTTCAGCATTTTACCCTCCGTACCTGCAGAAGTAACTTCCATGTATTTATTTGCAGAAAAATAAAAAGCCAGGGGATAAAAAATAATGAACGCCAAAAACAATACCCAAAACGTTCTGTAAGATTTTATTTTAAGCCATTCAATTTTAAAAAGATTAAGCATAACAGTTGCAGATTTGAAAATTTATTTATCGCTTTTGTTTCCCGTAATTTCCAGAAACTTTGTTTCCAGCGAAGTACGTTTTACATTTAGTTTATTAAGTACAATGCCATTATCAAAACAAAATTTATTTATTTCGGTACCGTTAATATTTTTATCGCAGGTAAGCTGCAGTTCATCATTTACCTGTTGCATACTTATTACTCCCGTAAGTTTTTTTAATACAGATTGAAGCAATACCAGATCCGTTGCACTTATTTGCACCATTGTATTGCTGCTGAGATTTACAGATGTGGTAGCCAATATTTCCTCTACAGAACCCACTGCCTTTAATACTCCCCGCTGAATGATGGCCACATGTGTGCAAACTTTTTCCACTTCATCCAGTATATGACTTGCCATGATAATCGTTTTGCCTTTTTTGCTCAGGCTTTTTATCAGCTCCCTTATTTCTGCAATGCCCGCAGGGTCAAGCCCATTGGCAGGCTCATCAAAAACCAGCACATCCGGGTTGCCAAGTAAAGTAGATGCAATGGCCAGCCGCTGTTTCATCCCCAATGAATAAGTATTGAATTTAGAATCTTTTCGCTCATAAAGATTTACTGTTTTCAACACATCAGAAATATCATCCAGACCACGGCCTTTTATTTTAGCAGCAATTTTTAAATTGTCTTCTGCACTCAGGTAATGATAAAAATTAGGTGTCTCCAGTAATGTTCCAATTTGCTTTCGTATTTGCGCATCAGATGCCTGTTGTTTGTTCCATGCAAAACTGCCCGAAGTAGCATTCAGTACATTCATAACTATACCAAGCAACGTGGTTTTGCCACTGCCGTTAGGCCCAAGAATGCCGAAAACACTGCCTTGTGGCACTTCAAAACTTACACCATCAAGTGCTTTTATACTACCGTAATTTTTTGAAAGGTCATTAACCGTAAGAATCGGCATTGTAAACATTTATATCAAAGAAAAGGAATTCTTGCCGCCTTAAAGAAAGTATTTATGTAAACGGTATGCCTAAAAAAAATTGGGGCTCTCATCAAATACAATAATCAACAATTGTCCGCCGCCCGCCTGCAATCTTTTTGTTCAGCCCTTACACAAGGCCCTTAAAACAAAAAGTATTTCCGGCTAAGCGGCGCAGCCCATCAGCCTGAGTAATCCTTATCAACACAATTCGCAGCGTTGCATTTTTTTAGTATCACTGTGTATGCCGCTGATGCCACACAGAACTAAATGCACCCAGTATGGCCAATCCGTTTTTATTGAATGAAAGTTTATGTAAATTAAGATCGTCAATATCCTTTTGCAAAACCTTTCTTGTAAAAGGATTGATGGTTCCGCCATTAGTTGCAGCCGCTGCATTGGGGTCGTATTGAAAATGCGGATCTACAATTGTGCCCCTTGGGTACATAATGCCCGGTGTGCCTGTTCCCCGTATATCCAGGTTCTGCGGGTGTTCCAGCCCTATGGTATGCCCAAACTCATGTGCAGCCGTGGTAGAATTGTTTAAAAGATTATCCAATTTAAAATAACCCGTATTGCTGCCAATGCCATCTACAAAAGAAATATTTCCTTCGGCATATTCCTCTACCCTGAAATAATTATTAAGTACATTATCATTTTCATAAACATCTTCTGGCCTCAATGCCGGAGCATACACGCCGTTGATTTCAAACAATACCAGGTACAAATTTTGTTTTATGCGTACCGAGGCTTTTGGTTCGTTCCAATGCAAAGCCACATCCTGCGCTAAAGCCTTGCTTAACGCATCAAACGATGCATCGCCATACAAAAAAATTTCGGCATGAATGACCAATTTTTTTTCAGCTTCATTTAATTCTGCAATACCCATAAGGCTATTTTAAATACTGCATAAAATACTCAGTAATTTTTTGATATAAATGTGCCCGGTCTTTACCCAGCACATTGTGCTCATGGCCGGGATATATCATGTAATCTACCTGCACGCCCGCATCTACACAGGCTTTTACAAAGTCTATAGAATTTTGCTGTACTACCACAGGATCCTGCAGGCCATGTATCAGCAATAATTTATCCTTTAATTTATAGGCCTGTTTTATTAAATTGGTTGCATCATACCCTTCCCGGTTTTCCTGTGGCGTATCCATGTATCTTTCGCCATACATCACTTCATAATATTGCCAGTTCATTACCGGCCCACCGGCAACTGCAACCTTAAAAACACCAGGATGGTTCAGCACAAAGTCTGTAGTCATAAAGCCGCCAAAACTCCATCCATATAAGCCCATATTATTTTTATCGACGTATGGTTGTGCCTGTAAAAAATTTACTGCAGTCATCATATCCTGCATTTGTACATCACCCACCCTGCGAAAAATGGATTGTTCAAAAGCCTTTCCCCTGTTGGCACTTCCCCTTGTATCTAATGTAAAAACAACATAGCCTCTTTCGGCCATATATTGAAACCAGTAATCTGCTGCACCACCGTTCCAGCTATTTAAAATCATTTGCGCATGAGGGCCGCCATACCAGTAAACAATTACAGGATATTTTTTTGTGCTGTCAAAACCAACAGGTTTATACATACGGCAATACAAGTCGGCAACTTCATTATTTTTCAGCGTAAAAATATTAAGTTGCCCCAAAGCATAATCTGCTAATGGGTTTGCCGCCTGAATCAATGTTTTTGTTTTGCCGGTTTTTGTTTCTATTAACTGAATGGTTCTGGCATTTTGCGCTGTACTGAAATTATCTATCACATAACTCCCATCATTGTTTAAAGAAGTATTGTGTACTCCACTGGCAGTAGTAATTCTTTTTGCTTTTAAATTTTTTAAATTTACCTGATATAAATTTTTAGTTATGGGAGATTCCTGCGTGGAAACATAGAACAGGTTTTCACCGGAAGCATCAAAGCTTTTTACTTCCAGTACTTCCCACTGCCCGGCGGTTAGTTGCTTTATTAATTTTCCATCGGTACTATACACATACAAATGATTCCATCCATCTCTGCGGCTTTGCCAGATAAACTGGTTCGGTTTATTTTTTACAAACAATATTGGCACTAATGGCTCTGTATATTTTGCGTCTGTTTCTTCAAATAAAGTATTTACAAAATTGCCGGTGGCTGCATCATATTTATTTAACCATAAATGGTTCTGCTCCCGGTTAAGCACTGCAATAAATATATATTTATCATCGGGGCTCCAGGCAATATTTGTAAGGTATTGTTCTGCGGGTAAACCTGTATTTAAATAAACAGTATTTTTAGAAACAGCATCGTAAACTCCAACGGTTACCTGGTGACTTTTATCCCCTGCCATAGGGTATTTTATGTTTACATTTTTTGCCGGACGCTGTGTCCAGTCTATAATTGGGTAATCAGTAACCATTGTTTGATCCATGCGGTAAAAGGCCAGTAACCTGCCATTGTTGCTCCAGAATGTACCCTTACTTATACCAAATTCTTCCCGGTGTACCGATGATGCATACACGATATTTTCCGTACCATCAGTAGTAAGCTGTTTTGTTTGCCCGTTTTTGGAGATAAACAAATTATGATCCTGTAAATAAGCAATATAACCATCGCTGCTTTGGTCAAGATTTTCTTTGCCGGTAAATTCCTTATCAAGTAAAGTGCGGTAAGATTGATCCTTTGTACTGAATGCATATTTTGTTCCCTTAATACTTGCTATATAATTATCTGCATTGAATTGTACAGGCGGCAAAGCCGTTAGCGAATCCTGTTGTATATTTTTTAATCTTTGATTAAACTGTGCCAGGGTAAGAAAAACATTCTCGTCCTTATCTTTAAAATTTCCTCTTAGCCAAACGTCAGCACCATTTATTTTTTTCAGGTAAATGTAATCATTGGTGCCTTTTACAAACTGCAACTGCCTGAGGTTTTCGGGCGCCAGAGTAGTTTTATTATTTACCAAAGCATCCTGTATGGTAAGTAATTTCTGTTGTGCAGTAGTTGAAAAAACAATGATAATAAACAGAGAAGAAAATATTTTTTTCATAATGAAAGATTAGGCTAACAAATGTATGAGAAAAAAAGAAGCCGCAGATTCTGAGGGGTGCATTTAAAATTGTCGCATCCTCATTACGCAGCCTTTTTAATTAACTGTATCACTTTATCCCATTGCCCATTCATTGTAAGTATTCTTAGGTTTAACATATTTTGTGCTCCTCTATTGCTCCATCTTTGCCCTGA
>JANLQE010000063.1:0-1614 GCA_031367625.1 Bacteroidota bacterium | reverse complement strand
CCGCCATCTGTAGTTTTTATTACAGGCATAAAACACTGCTGGGTTTCGCAATACACAGCGTTAATTTCAACGGGCTCCTGAAAATACATGCTCAACAGGTTGGCACCTATATAAGCGAAAGAAAGGGTTCCCTTTTCCTCGTTTTCCAGCACTTCATATTTATCAGCCACGAACCTTGTTTTTTTATTCAGCTTTATTGTACCGTTTGTTTTTCTAAGTTGAGAAGAATAAATGAGTTGTCCATTTTGAAATGTGCAATATTCACTTGCTGAAACGTTGATCATAAAAATGACTCTTTTTTTTATCTCAGAAATTAACGATAAAATGGATTTATTTCCAGCCACCTTTTTTTCAAGCCTCATCCAGCCAATCGTATCTTCTCCCTGTTTAACTGTATAATTTAATTGCAGATGCTGTGTTTTTGTGATTTCAGAAATAAGTAACAGCAGTAGTAATAATGAAATTGAAATAATATAAAAACGAACCCCGGATAATTTATGTAGTGCTGATTTATTTGCTGCACTGCGTTGATTGCTGCACTTTTTAAAAAAAGTATATAGCAGAAACATTATCATGGCGGTTAGTTTATAGATGAAAAAATGCCTCCAGTTTTTAAAATTTAATACCAGCTGAAATTGAAACTGTATTTATAACCGCCCCCACAGAAGTGCTTTTAGATGTGGATACAAAGCCTTTGTTATCGGGGTTAATAATTTTTACTTCTTCGGTTTTAGCAGGTGCTGTTATTGTCATATCAGTTCGTAAACCCATAAACCAACTTTTTTTGTTTACAAAATTCCAATAGCCTGTAAAGATTGCGCCTGGCAGCACATAAGTTTTGTCGGAAAGTACATTGGTCAAAAATTCGCTTGATTGGTTAATTGTACAGATTGAAACTGCAGGACCAATGCCAATGGCTGCATTGTCTTTTTTGTTTTTCCATAAATAAGCTACGTAAGCTGTAGATAATTTGCTGGTGACAGCAAGATAGTTTACAAATTCTCCAGAACCAGCAGCCCCTGTTACAGTTGATCGGTAAGTGCGGCCAAAGCCAGCTTCGATAGATGCGTTGTTTTTAATGTTATATCCGTATCTTATTTTATAATTTCCAGGTTGCTGACTTTTTTCAGGATAGTTAGATTTTATAGTTAACCCTGTATTATTTATACCAAACAAGGCGAAGAAATCAAATATAAAATCATCAGCAAGGCCATCTGCTTTCATATTGTTGGCAATTTTGTTGGATACACCCGAAAAGGTTAGCCCGCTTTCAATACTTACATAACTTTTCTTTTGTGCATAAGTTAACTGGAGATAGATAAATGAGACAAAAAGTAAAATGATGGACTTTTTCATAACAGAAGTTTTTAGTTGATGTATTAATGATTGACAACTCAAAACTATACAGCTGAAGAAGCGATTCCTAATTGATAACTACAACCATAAAAGACTGATTAGTAAATAATGACTATAGCGTATAACAATAAATAGCGACTATCTATTTTTTGCAAAAAAGCATCAATTGTTTTCTTAATTTGCAATAAGTACTAAAAAATTAGTTACCAATAAGTAATTTTTACTAAACAAAACCAGCAAAATGGAGGCAACCAACAG
>JANLQE010000060.1:0-21358 GCA_031367625.1 Bacteroidota bacterium | reverse complement strand
GTGCCTGAACGAATTGTATAAAAAAGGCTATTTGTATGAAAGTGTAAGCATTCAGCCTTATTCTCCAGCAGCAGGAACCGGTTTATCCAGCCACGAATTGAATCAACCCGGAACTTATAAAGATGTGAAGGATACGAGTGTAGTGGCGATGTTTAAGGCCGTTAAGAATGAAAAAGTGAAAAACATTAAAGGAGATTTGTTTTTTATGGCATGGACTACAACACCTTGGACACTGCCTTCTAATCTTGGACTTACTGTCGGACCAAATATCACATATTCTTTAATTAGAACTTTTAATCCGTATACCTACAAACCAATTAATATAATCATAGCAGAAAATTTAATTAGTAAAGTTATTCCTCAAAGAAATCAAAATGCGCCAGAAGTTATTTTTGATGTTACAAATTTGAAAATTGGTATTGAAAGATGGATAAATGAAGAAAATGAAGATGTGCCATTTGGAAATGACTATCCAATCGATGATCAATTTAAAGTCTATACAAAGAAAGGAGGAATACCCTACAAAGTTTTGGAGACATTTCAAGGAAGAGAATTATCTGGAATGGAGTATGAACAACTCCTCCCCTCCGAAGCAAATACTTTAGAAAAGATACAGGAAATAACTCCCGGTGCACAGCCATTTAAAGTTATCCTCGGCGATTTTGTTACCACCGAAGATGGTACCGGTATTGTACACACTTCACCTGCTTTTGGTGCAGATGATTTCAAGGTGGGTAAAAAAAATAACCTGGGTATTCTTACCCTTGTAGATAAACAGGGAAAATTTATAGATGGTGTTGGTGAATTCAGCGGCCGCTATGTAAAAGATTATAAAGACGATCCCAATTATACGGATGTAAATGTGGATATTGCCGTAAAATTAAAAAAAGAAAACCGTGCTTTTAAAGTAGAAAAATACGAGCACAATTATCCGCATTGCTGGCGCACCGATAAGCCCATTATTTATTATCCGCTGGATGCATGGTTTATAAAAACTACGGCTGTAAAAGACCGGATGATTGAATTAAACAAGACTATCAACTGGAAGCCCGCAAGCACCGGCACAGGCCGTTTTGGTAACTGGCTGGAAAATATGGTGGACTGGAATTTAAGCAGAAGTAGATTTTGGGGAACACCATTACCCATCTGGAAAACAGAAGATGGAGAGCAACAAAAATGTATCGGCTCTATTGAAGAATTAAACACCGAAATAAGAAAAGCAGCGCAGGTTTTAGGTGGCGATACAAACACCCATTACCTGCATGAAGGTATTTTGGATTTGCATAAACCCTATGTAGATGATATTGTGTTGGTGAGTGATAATGGAGAGCCAATGAAACGGGTTCCTGACCTTATTGATGTTTGGTTCGACAGTGGTGCAATGCCTTATGCACAATGGCATTTTCCTTTTGAAAATAAAGAAACATTTAAGCAGAATTTCCCGGCAGATTTTATTGCAGAAGGAGTGGATCAGACAAGAGGCTGGTTTTATACATTGCATGCCTTAGCTGTGTTATTATTTGATAGTGTGGCTTACAAAACTGTAGTGAGTAATGGCTTGGTATTAGATAAATCCGGTAATAAAATGAGTAAGAGGCTGGGTAATGTAGTGGATCCATTTGCCACCATCAATACTTATGGTGCAGATGCTGCAAGATGGTATTTAATTACCAATGCCTCACCGTGGGATAGTTTAAAATTTGATGAAGAAGGTATTAAGGAAGTGCAACGCAAATTCTTTGGCACACTTTATAATTCCTACCAGTTTTTTGCTCTGTATGCCAATGTAGATAAATTTTCTTTTGCAGAAGCATACATTCCTTTACATAAAAGACCGGAAATAGACCAATGGATATTATCATCATTAAACAGCCTTATAAAAACAGTAGAAGAAAACTTTGATGCCTACGAGCCAACGCAGGCCGGCAGGGCAATAGAAGAGTTTGTTGATACCCATTTGAGCAACTGGTATGTGCGCCTTTGCCGCCGCCGCTTTTGGAAAGGCGAGTATGAGCATGACAAAATATGTGCTTATCAAACTCTGTACGAATGCCTTGAAACCCTTTGCAGGCTGATAGCCCCGGTAGCTCCTTTTTTTGCAGACTGGTTATATAATAATTTAAATACTGTCACAAACCGTTTTGAAAACGAATCAGTGCATCATACTTATTTTCCTAAAGCAGACGAAGCCGTTATTAATATTTCTCTTGAAAAAAGAATGCAGCTTGCTCAGGAAGCATCTTCTCTAATTTTATCGCTTCGCAAAAAAGTAAATATTAAGGTAAGGCAGCCATTGCAAAAAGTATTTATCCCTGCGCTTGACAGTGATATGGCCGGAAATATTAAACTGGCAGAAGAAATAATAAAAGCAGAAACTAATATTAAAGAAATAGAAATATTAAATGCTGATAATGATTTTATCCGTAAAAAAGCAAAGGCCAATTTTAAAACCCTTGGCAAAAAGCTTGGGCAAAAAATGAAATGGGCGGCAGCAGAAATTGAAAAATTTGATAACGCAATTATCGAAAAGGTTCAGGAAGGAGAGTATGTATTAAATAGCCAGGCAGTTGCCAAAGGAGAAGAACCCATCATTATTAATGCAGAAGATATTGAAATAATAACCGACGCTATACCCGGCTACGAAATTGCCGGAAAAGGCTCTTTAACCGTGGCTTTGGATATTACCATAACAGAAACCCTGCAAAATGAAGGCAATGCCCGGGAATTTGTAAACCGCATACAAACTATACGTAAAGAAAGCGGCTTTGAATTAATGGACCGCATAGCAGTTAATATAAACGAAAATGCTGCACTGCAACCATCATTAATTCAATTTAAAGATTATATTTGCCGCGAAATTTTGGCAGATACACTTGAATTTGTACCCCATGTAAGTAATGGCATTCAAATTGAAGTGAACGATGCTTCATTAACAGTCAATGTTTTAAAAAAAAGTGAGTAGTATGGCAATCAAAAAATCAGCAGTAAAATCAGCAGCAAAAAAGCCGGCTCCAAAAAAAGTAGTGGCTAAACCGGTAAAAAAAGCGGCCCCCGTAAAAAAGCCGGCTCCAAAAAAAGCAGTAGCTAAACCAGCAAAAAAAGTGGCTCCTGTAAAAAAGTCAGCAATTAGGCCGGTTGCTAAAAAATTAGTAAAACCTGCACCTAAACCGGTTGCTAAAAAGCTGCCTGCGAAAAGTAAAGCTGCTGCTAAGCCTGTTGCCAAACCTTTACCTAAAAAAATTGCTAAACCTATTGTAACACCAGCGTTAAAAAAACCGGTAGCTGTTCAAAAGCCGGCAAACAAACCCATGGCCAAAAAAATTGAAGTTATAAAACCCATTGCAAAGGCCGCTGCTAAACCGGTAGTATCGCCTAAGGCAATTGCTAAAAATGCAAAAGACATAAAAATTGCTCCGCCAAAACCGGTAGTAATTCCTAAAATAAGCCACAAAACTTCCCGTAAATATCAGCCGGATTTTACCAAATCTGTTTTGGATCAGCTAAAAAATGATCCGGGACAATCCATTATACGCTATAATGATAATGATCTGGCAGAGTTCAGGGAATTGATACAGCGCAAGCTTGGCTCCGCAAAAAAAGAACTTACTTACTTACAGGGATTAATTACCCGTAAAGATGATATGGGTGGAGATGAAAGTGACAACCGCTATATGACCATGGAAGATGGCAGCCTTAGCATGGAAAGAGAGCAACTGAGCCAGATGGCCAGTCGCCAGATCACTTTTATAGATCACCTGGAAAAGGCTTTGATGCGTATTGAAAATAAAACTTACGGTATCTGCCGTGTTACGGGCAGATTAATTGATAAAGCAAGATTAAGAGCTGTACCACATGCTACGCTTAGCATAGAAGCAAAGATGGGAATAGCGAAATAATGGAAAATAATATAAGTGATAACGGAGAATAGCGAAAGCGATTCTCCGTTTTTGTTTTAAAGAAACAATTGAAATAAGCTGCTATGCTTCTCCGTTACATTGATAGACAAATTATGTATGAACCAATTACCATTGCCCATTACCTCCTGACTTATTTCACCTCCTGCATATCCACCAATCGCTTGTAAAACCCTTCCTGGTTTATCAGGCTGTCATGGGTACCACGTTCTACTATTTCGCCTTTTTTTAAAACAATGATTTCATCGGCATGGCGTATGGTGCTAAGGCGGTGAGCAATTACTATAGAAGTTCTGTTGCTCATAAGATTATTTATGGCATCCTGCACCAGCCTTTCACTTTCCGTATCTAAAGATGATGTGGCCTCATCTAAAATTAATATGGGCGGGTTTTTTAATACAGCCCTTGCAATGGTAAGGCGTTGTCTTTCGCCACCGCTTAATTTCATTCCTCTGTCGCCAATATTGGTGTGGTAGCCCTGTTCTTTTTTCTCAATAAAATTATGGGCGTTGGCAATTTTTGCGGCGCTTGTTATTTCATCAAAATGGGCATTGCTCATACCCAAAGCAATATTTTCGGCAATAGTATTATTAAATAAAATGGGTTCCTGGGTTACAATGCTTATGAGCCCCCGGAGCGAATGCAAAGAGTAATCTTTTATATTAATACCATCTACCAGAATTTCTCCGCTGCTTACATCATGAAAGCGGGGTACAAGGTCTGCCAGGGTAGATTTTCCTGCACCGCTGCTGCCTACCAGCGCCACGGTTTTTCCTTTCTCAATTTTTAAATTAATGTCTTTTAATATTACCGCATCGTCATACAAAAAACTAACATTTTTAAATTCTATGCTATCCTTAAATGTTTCTATTTTTTTTCCGTCAGGGTTATCATCAACAGTAACGGGGGCATTCAGTACTTCTTCTATACGGTTAATTGCAGCAGCCCCTTTTTGCATATTGCTGAATGCGGTAGAGATAGATTTTGCCGGATCAATAATATTGTAAAACAACCCCATGTAGGTAAGAAACAAGGCGCCGTTCAATGCAATTTGCTGAGATAACACCAGCCTGCCGCCAAACCATAAAATGCCTGCAAAGATAGATACGCCCATCAGTTCGCTCATGGGCGATGCAAGATCCCGCCGGTAACCAATCTGGTTTCTGGCATCCAGCAGTTCGTTGCTGCTGGCAAAAAATTTATTACGCAGCAAGCCTTCTACATTAAATGCTTTTATAACCCTCAGGCCGCCCAGGGTTTCATCTATAGTAGAAATGGTTTCGCCACTTTTAATGGCTACCCTGCCAGATTGTTTTTTTAAAGACCGGCTAACTCTTCCTATTACAAAACCCATAACAGGAATACATATTAAAATAAAAAAAGTAAGCCTGGGGCTGATATAAAACAACACGGTAAGGTTTATGATAATGGCAAGCGGATCTTTTACCCATCCCTCCAGTGTGCCAATTACAGAGCCTTCTACTTCATTTACATCGTTGGTCATCCGGCTCATTAAATCGCCTTTTCGCTGCTCTGTAAAATACCCGATAGGCAGTTTTAAAATCTTATCGTAAAGATCAATCCGGAAACGGTTTACAATATTATTTTTTATGGGGCCCAATGTTCTGGCCGATAAATACAGAAAAAGATTTTTTAAAGAGATGGTAGTAATGATAAGGATGCATACCACACCTAATGCATAAAATTTATCACCACTGTTTATTAAATGATTCAGGTTTTCATTTACCCAGGTGATGATGGGATTTTTAGATTGTTTGGATATTCCGGTAATTCCGCCCTGTACACCAAAAAGCAATTGTAAAAAAGGCAGCAACATCCCCAACGATAAAATGGAAAATATGATAGAAAGTAAAATGGTAACAAAATACCATACAATAGAACCTTTATACTTTTTTAAATAACTAAAAACCCTGGAATATTTTTTCATTTTAATAAATATGCATAGAAACGGCAAAGTAAGTAATTTTACAGCTATTAAAAGTGAAACTCATGTTGGAAGGCAAAAGACAAAAACAGGTAGCAGCAGTATTAGAAAAAGAGCTGAACGATATTTTTCAACGGCTTGGGCTTTCTATGATGGATGGCGGCATGGTTTCCATTGCATCTGTAAAAATTACCCCCGATCTTTTTGATGCAAGAATTTATATAAGCTTCTTTAAAGTGGCAGATACTGTAACTGCATTAAAAACAATTGAAGGAAGAAGCTGGGAAATAAAAAAAGAATTGACTGCCAGGGTCAGGCATCAGCTTCGCAGTATGCCGCAGCTTAGTTTTTATATAGATGATACATTAGATTATGTAGATAAAATAGACCAGCTTTTTAAAGATATAAAAAAGGGGAATGGTTGATGGTACACCGGCCATGGTTTATGGCTAACAACTATTAACCAGCAACTATCAACTACCATTATGTACCTAAGTTTTGCCTGGCGGTATTTTAAAGCAAAAAAATCTGCCAATGCCATTAATATTATTGCATGGGTAACTACCGGCGTTATTGCATTTGCTACCTGCTGCCAGGTACTGGTGCTAAGTGTATTCAACGGTTTTGAAGACCTGGTAAAATCATTGTACTCGTCTTTTTATACAGATCTTAAAATTACTCCTGCAAAAGGGAAAACATTTTTTTTAACTTCATCCCAATTGCAACTGATAAAGCAACAGCCTTACATACAGGGCATTTCTATGATTGCCGAAGACAAAGCCCTGCTAAAAAACGGGGAAGCACAAACGGTGGTACGTTTAAAAGGGGTAGATGAAAATTTTAGTAAAGTAAGCGGTGTTCCTTCAAAAATCAGCTCAGGAAATTTTAAAACCGGTACATTAGATAACCCGTCAATTATTGTGGGGCAGGGGATACAAAGTGCGGCCGGCATTAATATCAATCCTGCTTTTGCCAGCGATCCCCTTACGGTTATTTTACCCAAAAAAGGCATTGCATCTTCAGATCCTTTTTCTTCTTTAAGCGAAGGCAATGTTACCACTACAGGCATATTTGCTATTCAGCAGGACTTTGATAATAATTATGCAATTACCAATATCGATTTTATAAAAAAGCAAATGGGTTTTTCGGCAAATGAATTTTCTGCTGCAGAAATAAAACTTACTGCAGGTGCAGACATAGAAGCCGGTAAAACTGCTTTGCAAAAAATTATTTCAGGCAATTATATTGTACAGTCACGTTACGAACAAAATACAAATCTGTACAGCACTATGCGAATAGAAAAATGGGCCATCTATGCCGTGCTTACATTAATTTTAATTATTGCAGCATTTAATATGGTAAGCGCCCTTACCATGCTTGTGCTGGAAAAGAAAAAGGACATCAGTATTTTGCAAAGTATGGGCAGCAATAAATTGGTTATTCAAAAAATATTTTTAAGCGAAGGCTTGTTGCTTGGCATAATTGGCGCAACGGGGGGGATTTTATTAGCAGTAATCATCTGCATGGCACAACAAAAATTACATTTTATCAAATTAGAAGGAGGTTCTTTTTTGATAGATTATTTTCCTGTAAAATTGATACCAACAGATTTTTTACTGGTTGCAGGCACGGCCATTGCCATTGCTTTTATTGCATCGTGGTTACCAGCTTACAAAGCAGCAAGGCAGCCTATAGAGTTGAGGTAAAGCAGGGAAAGTGTATAGTACAAAAAAGTATATAAAGTACCCCGAAGAATACTTGAAGTTTTTCAAAAAAAAGGCAACCTGATTTGCTGAGATTGCCTTTTTACTTTTTTTACTTTTTTACATTATCTACTTATTTACCTAAATCCATCCCTAATAATCCCCCAAAGTTTCCGGCAACTGGGCCAATGCAGTTTTTAGTTGTTCATCGTTAGGCGCTACACCATGCCATTCGTGATGCCCTTCCATAAAGTCCACCCCTTTGCCCATAATAGTTTTCATTAATATAACAACCGGCTTCCCCTTTCCGGTTAAAGTTTTTGCTTTTTTTAAGCCCGCCACCACTGCATCCATATCATTTCCTTCCATTTCCATCACTTCCCAGTTGAAGGCTTCAAATTTTGCATGAAGGCTTTCTAAGCTCATTACCTGGGCGGTAGGCCCATCTATCTGCTGCCCGTTCCAGTCAATGGTTGATATTAAATTATCAACAGCTTTTGATCCGGCAAACATAATAGCTTCCCAGTTTTGGCCTTCATCCAGTTCTCCATCGCCATGCAAGGAATAAACCGTATTGGTATCTTTATTCAGCTTTTTTGCTAATGCCGCACCAATAGCTACGCTCATGCCCTGGCCCAGCGAGCCGCTGGCTACCCGTATGCCAGGCAAATGTTCATGAGTGGTAGGATGGCCCTGCAGCCGGCTGTTTATTTTTCTGAAAGTGGCCAGTTCCTGTAACGGAAAATACCCACTACGGGACAATGCACTGTAGAAAACCGGGGAAATATGTCCATTGCTTAAAAAAAATAAATCTTCCTCTTTACCATCCATTTTAAAATCGGGATTGTGTTTCATAATATCAAAATAAAGGGCGGTAAAATATTCTGTACATCCCAAAGAACCGCCAGGGTGGCCACTTTGTACGGCATGAACCATCCTAACAATATCTCTGCGTATTTGAGAGGCAATATCTTTTAAATTGTTCATTAAGGTAACTTTTATGTTATTTATTGTAGCTGATAAAATGCAAACCTACTTTAAAACAGGTCACATTCAAAAGAAAAATGAAGGGAAATCAACTGCATTAGTAATAAGTTTATAAACCAAACGTTACTTAGCAACTTACTCCTGCTAAAATTTGGTTTAAGTTTTGTAACAAAATTATTTGATAGTAGGATAACCAATTAATAACGTTAAAAGTTATTTCTACAAAACATATTTAATACATTTGTATAATCTGGTTTTAATAACCTTTTGCATGGATAACATATTACTTAGTACTGCCCTATCATTTATAATTACATTCTTCTCTATACCCGTAATTATACAGGTAGCAAAAACAAAAAAACTTTTTGATGAACCGGACGAACGGAAAGTTCATAAAACGGTTATCCCTACATTAGGTGGCCTCGGTATTTTTGCTGGTTTTATTATTGCATCCCTCATGGGTGTTCCTGCCGGAGTAAATTACGAATTTCAATATTTTGTTGCTGCAGCTGTTGTTATCTTTTTTTTGGGAATAAAGGATGATATAATGATCTTATCTGCCAGCAAAAAATTTGTAGGCCAGGTGATTGCAGCAGGCATTCTTATTAAATTTGGCGGTGTTACTATAAATAATATGCATGGCTTTTTGGGTATTAATGAAATACCTTATTACGCAAGTGTACTACTTTCCTTTTTTACTATTATTGTTATCACCAATTCATTTAATCTAATAGATGGAGTAGATGGCCTGGCGGGTAGCCTTGGATTAATTACCACTATTGTATTTGGAAGTTATTTCTTTTATGCAGGGCAAATTACTTATGGCGTTATGTCTTTTTCCCTTGCAGGAAGTATTCTGGGGTTTTTGATCTTCAATTTTTCTCCGGCAAAAATATTTATGGGCGATACGGGTTCACTGCTCATCGGTCTTATAAATGCTATTCTGGTCATTAAATTTATCAGCATCGCAGGTGCTCCTGATGCCAAATTCCCGATTCATGCATCGCCTGCCATTGGATTTGCTATTTTAATTATTCCGCTGTTTGATACTTTAAGGGTATTTGGATTGCGAATTTTAGACAGGCGCTCACCCTTTAGCCCGGACAGGATACACGTGCACCATTTTTTGTTAGACCTCGGTTTTTCGCATAAAAAAATAACACTGTCATGTGTTTTGGTAACAGTATTATTTATAGCCGGGGCATTTTTTATGCGCAATTTAGATTGTACTATTATTATTGGCAATCTCCTTATTGCTTCATTAAGTTTAATTGGCATAGTTTATTACCTGCGCCAAAAAAGAAAAACAACCCCCGTTACAACTACTATAGCACCGGAAATTATTAAATCGCATAAAGTGCTTAATCTTGTTCCGGAAGCTTTAGAAGTAGAGTAATATTTTCTACCAAATGGGTCAATAATCAAGTTTAACTTTATTTGTATCATGGTATAACCGCAGATTTTTATAGATTTGCAGCCACTTATCATTATACTATGTCAGAAGAACTAAATATTATTTTAGAAGATACGGTTGCTTCTATGACCAAAGCAATCAATCATTTGGAAGCAGAATTAGTAAAAATAAGAGCCGGTAAAGCCAGCCCCAACATGCTTGATGGAATTATGGCAGATTATTATGGCAATCCTACTGCCATAAACCAGGTTGCAAATATCACCGCAATGGATGCCCGCACATTATCAGTACAGCCCTGGGAAAAAAATATGCTGGCCATTATAGAACGAGCCATTATAGCAGCCAACATTGGTATTAATCCTCAAAATGATGGAAACATTATCCGTTTATTTCTTCCCCCGCTTACCGAAGAAAGAAGAAAGGAGTTGGTAAAACGCTGCAATGCAGAAGGTGAAAATGCCAAAATATCTATCAGGAATATAAGAAGAGATTCTATTGAAGATATAAAGAAATTACAAAAAGACGGACTTAGCGAAGATGAAGCAAAAGATGCTGAACTGGAGACACAAAATACTACAGATAAATATATTGTCTTGATAGAAAAACACCTGGCAGCAAAAGAAAAGGAGATAATGGTGGTTTAGGTTTTTATAACCGGAAAGAATAACTTTTACTTATGCAATCATCCCGAGAAACATGGTTTTTATTAATGTCTATACCTTTCTATACCATTTTGATAGGTACAGAAATTTTAATGAGCAATTGGGGGGCTAAGCAGTTTTATACTTTAAAAGATACATTACAGAACATATACCTTACGCTCCTGAATGCGGGATTGGATTTATTGCTACGCTGGGCATTTTATGTAAGTATTTTAATGTGGAGTTATCATCATTATTTTTTTAAAGTTGAAAATATATATGCATACTGGATACTGCTGTTTTTTCTGGAAGACTTTGCATTTTACATAGAACACCGAATAGACCATTACTGCCGTCTTTTTTGGGCCGTGCATGTTACACATCATTCTTCAGAAGAATTTAATTTAACTACTGGCTTCCGGTCATCTGTTTTTCAGCCCGTATATCGGTTCGTTTATTTTATACCCATTGCCCTGCTTGGTTTTCATCCAATTGATATTGTGTTCATGTATTCCATTACCCAAACGTATGGCATACTCGTACATACAAAATACATCAATAAAATGCCCCGTTGGTTTGAAGCTTTTTTTGTAAGCCCCAGTCATCACAGGGTACACCACGCCAGTAATATCCGGTATCTTGATAAAAATATGGGCATGTGCCTTATCATCTGGGATAAAATTTTTGGTACTTTTCAGCAAGAACTTTCTACTGACCCAATAAAATACGGTCTCACAAAACCAGTAGAAAATGCTGACAACCCTTTAAAAATTATTTTTCATGAGTGGCAAAGTATTGGCAAAGATTTTAGAAAGAAAACTCCTCTTATCACCAAAATAAAATACATGCTCATGCCTCCCGGCTGGAGCCACGATGGAAGTACAAAAACGGCTAGCCAACTGCGAAAAGAATTGCAATAAATATTTTCTTTGCAAATGAATCAGCAAAGGAGCAGATAAAAAAGTTTAACCGTTGAGGAGAATTTTTATTGAACGGTTAAGGATATCACACCGGTATTAATTAATTTAGCGCATGCAAATTTTTCCTGTTACCAATAATGCAGAAAATATTTTATTTTTAAAAGTACCCCTAACCATTTATAAAAATGATACCAACTGGATAAGACCTTTAGATAAAGACATTAATGATGTTTTTGATGAGAAAAAAAATAAAACATTTCGTTTTGGAAAACTGCAGCGCTGGATATTAAAAGACGATGAAGGAAATTCAGCCGGTCGCATAGCAGCATTTGTAAATAAAAAATACAAAAATAAAGGAGATGATATACCCGTAGGCGGTATCGGTTTTTTTGAATGTATCAACAACCAGCAGGCAGCAGATCTTTTACTGGATAATGCAAAACACTGGCTTATTCAGCAGGATATGCAGGCTATGGATGGCCCCATAAATTTTGGGGAAAGAGACCGTTGGTGGGGTATGGTAACCAAGGGTTATTCAGAACCTTTATACTGCATGAATTATAATCCGCCCTATTATGTTTCCCTTTTTGAAAATTATGGATTCCTGCATTTTTTTGAACAGGTATGCCTCGATATGGAACCAAAAGCGTATCTGGGGAAAAAAATATGGGACCGCCATGATATAGTTGCAGCAGATAATAATTTTTCTGCAAGGCATATCAATAAAAACCAATTGGAAAAATTTGCTGTAGATTTTGCTGAAGTTTATAACAAAGCATGGGCCGGCCACGGCGGGCTTAAGCAATTGGCCAAAGAACAGGTAGTGATAATGTTTAAAAAAATGAAACCTGTAATGGATGAAAAAATTATATGGTATGCTTATTATAAAGAACAGCCTATTGCCATTTTTATAAATCTTCCCGACCTTAACCAATGGTTTAAACACCTCAATGGGAAATTCGGATTATTGCAAAAACTAAAATTTCTTTGGTTAAAAAAATTCAAGCCAAATAAAAAATTTACGGGACTCGTGTTTGGCATTGTACCCGAATGGCAGGGTAAAGGGGTAGATGCTTATATCATTGCAGAATCTGCCAAAGTAATTCAAAGTCCTCAGGTGCCATATACTGAATACGAAATGCAGTGGATAGGGGATTTTAATCCAAAAATGCTGAATATTGCCGGTAGCCTGGGAGATGTAAAAAGAAGCAGGAACCTTACTACTTTCCGGTATCTTTTTGACCGCACAAAAGCCTTTAAACGCCATCCCCTTTTAAGTTGATGATTTGGTGAAGTTGAGAGTTTATGGGCTATGGAGGGCAAGATCAACGGTCAGAGCTTTTTCTTTCATCTGCCGGATACATTTCAAATTGAAGCTTTTTCTTCAGTGGCCGGTGGGGACACCGGCCACTGCTGTTTGCCCTGGCTGGTGTCCTCACCAGCAAGCTACAAGAAATGCAACCCATCTGCCAACTGCCATCTATTTTTTGTAATTTGCACACATGGATAAGTTCATCGTTTCGGCACGAAAATACAGGCCCCAGAATTTTAATACCGTAGTGGGGCAATCGCATATTACCACTACTTTAAAAAATGCCATAAACCATAATCAGTTAGCTCATGCATTTTTATTTTGTGGGCCAAGGGGAGTTGGCAAAACCACCTGTGCCCGTATTCTTGCAAAAACTATTAACTGCGAAAGCCGTACACCCGGTGGCGAGGCCTGTAATACCTGTAACAGTTGTGTATCTTTTGATAATGGCAGTTCTTTAAATATTCATGAGCTTGATGCTGCCAGCAACAACTCGGTAGATGATATAAGAACATTGGTAGAACAGGTGCGCTTTGCACCCCAGGCCGGCGATTATAAAGTGTATATTGTAGATGAAGTACACATGCTGAGTGCCTCGGCCTTTAATGCCTTTTTAAAAACCCTGGAAGAGCCCCCGCCTTATGCTATTTTTATTTTGGCAACAACAGAAAAACACAAAATACTTCCTACTATATTAAGCCGCTGCCAGATATTTGACTTTAAGCGTATAACCATCAACGATACCATTGAACACCTGCAGGAAATCTGTAAAAAAGAACATATTACTGCCGAAAAAGCAGCCTTACATTTAATAGCACAAAAGAGCGAAGGCGCTTTGAGGGATTCTTTAAGCATCCTTGATAAAATTGTAAGCTTCACTGGGGGTCAGTTAACGTATGCCAATACCCTGGAGCATCTTAATATTCTGGATGAAGATTATTATTTTAAGATGATTGAATTTATGCGTAGTCAGCAACTGAGTGATGCGCTGTTATTATTTGATACTATTACACAAAAAGGATTTGAAGGCGATACTTTTCTGGAAGGATACACAGAATTTATAAGAAACCTGCTGGTGAGCAGAGACCCTAAAGCTATAGTTTTACTGGAAGTAGCAGAAGATTTTAAAGAAAAATATTTACAGGTTGCACACCAGGTTTCTGCCGGATGGATGATTGCCGCATTAAATATTTTAAACGATTCCGGCATTGGTTATAAGCAGGCACGCAATAAAAAACTGTTTGTAGAAATGGCCCTTATTAAATTAAGTTATCTTAAGCAGGCAATAGAATTAACCGCAACAGATGCCGGCATATCAAAAAAAAGAACTGCTGACGAAACAAAACCGGTTGCATTTAAATCGCTGCCCATTATAAGGATAAAAGAAGAGAAATTTTTTTCCCCTCCGGTATTGGCTGTTACTGAAAACCAGGAGGCCGCTTCGTTAATAATAGAAGAACCAAAACCTGAGATTAAGAAAAATATACGTTCAACAGAACAGCAGCCTGCAGAAAATAAAACTTTGTCAAATTCCAGTGCATCTCTTGGTTCTTTGCAAAAAATAAGGGCACAGGTTTCAGCAAAAAATAAAACAGTTACAGGCCCTGGAGCTTTAACAGCGGAGGATTTACAAACAGCCATAAATATTCATATTGAAAGACTTGCAGGCGTTAAAAATAATGTAGGCTCCAGTAACCTTAAATCTGCAACGTTTGAAGTTGTAGATAACAATTCTTTCAATATTATTACAACAAGTCCGTTTCAGCAAAAAGCTATCGAATCAGAACGTTCGGAATTAATTCATTACCTGCAGCAATACTTTAATAACAGGCTGCTTAAATATTCTATTACCATCGTACCATCTGAAACAGATGCTGAGCCACAGGAAAAACAATTAACACGCAAACAGCAATACCAGTTGCTGGCAGAGCAATATCCAAATATTAAAGCCCTGAGAGAACGGTTAAAATTAGAAATTGATTAGCAAATTGTGGGCAAAGCTGAGTAAAAAATTATTGTTTAATGATGCTGCGCCCGGCAAGTTGAAATATAGATAACTGCCCGGCTCAAAGTGAAGATAAAACTTTCCTCATTTTGCATTAATTTCGGGCTTCAAAATTTTACACAAAAGAAAAGATTATGGCAGAAGTAATACGCATGCCGCTTTTGAGCGATACTATGACAGAAGGGAAAATTATATCATGGAATAAAAAAGTGGGCGATAAAGTAAAAGCTGATGATGTGCTTGCAGATGTGGAAACAGATAAAGCTACTATGGAAGTAAATGGCTATGTGGACGGAACATTGCTTTATATTGGTATAGAGGCTGGTAAAGCTGCAAAAGTAAACGAAATAATAGCCATTGTGGGTAAAGAAGGAGAGGAGTACCAATCGTTACTTGACAAAGACAACACAGCCGCAAAGCCTGTAGCAGAAGCACCTCAACCCCCAAAAGAGAAAAGTAAGCAGGAGCCAAAACAAACGGCAGATATATCTTCAAAAGTTGCATTGCCTGAAGGTGCAAAAGAAATACGTATGCCTTTGCTTAGTGATACCATGACAGAAGGAAAAATTGTAGCGTGGAATAAAAAAATTGGCGATAAAGTAAAAGCCGATGATGTATTGGCCGATGTGGAAACAGATAAAGCCACCATGGAGGTAGTGGGTTACGAAGAAGGAACACTTTTATATATAGGAGTAGATGCTGGAAAAGCTGCTAAAATAAATGAAATAATTGCCATTGTAGGCAAACCCGGCACTGATGTAACTGCTTATATTGCTGCGGAAAAAAGCAGCACCACTCCGGCAGCGGTTGCAAACCCTGCAGGCGGTTCAAACGAGGTAGCCACTGCTGCGGTTACAAATGCGGCAGCCAGTTCAGCAGAAACAACTGTATCTTCCGATCAAAGAATAAAAGCCTCTCCGCTTGCTAAAAAAATGGCAGCCGATAAAGGCATAGACTTATCAAAAATAAATGGCAGCGGCGATGGAGGCAGAGTTACTAAAAAAGATTTAGACAGTTATACCCCGGCAGCGGCTGCAGGCCCCGCAGGCGGGTCTGCAAAAATGACTGATGCAGCACTCACAGGTACAGTAGCAGCATTTACAGCAAACGGTCAGGAAGGCCATACCGATATTGAACTAACACAAATGCGCAAAGTAATTGCACGCCGCCTGGGCCAAAGCAAATTCAGTGCACCGCATTTTTACCTGACCATGGAAATAAACATGGACAATGCAATAACTGCACGTACAGCCATGAATGAAGTAAGCCCGGTAAAAATTTCTTTTAATGATATGCTTATAAAAGCCTGCGCTGTTTCATTGCGCCAGCATCCTGATGTAAACAGCAGTTGGATGGCCGCCCGTGCCGCTACAGACGGGGGAGAGTTTATCCGCCAGAACCATCATATACATATTGGTTCTGCATTAGCTTTGCCCGAAGGGCTGATTGTGCCGGTAATAAAATTTGCTGACCAAAAATCTTTATCGCAGATAGCTGCAGATGCAAAACAATTATATGCAAAAGCAAAAGATAAAAAACTGCAGCCTGTAGAATTTAGCGGCAATACTTTTACCATAAGCAACCTTGGTATGATGGACATTGATGAATTTACTGCCATTATTAATCCACCGGACAGCGCTATTCTGGCAGTAGGCCGCATTAAAGAAATAGTGGTAAAGAAAGATAATAATTTTGCCGTTACCAATGTTATGAAAGTTACGCTTAGCTGCGATCATCGCAGCGTAGATGGTGCAGTGGGTGCGGCTTTTCTTCAAACGCTAAAAAAATATATGGAAAACCCAGTAACGATGCTGGTGTAATTAAAGGTTTTCAAAATTTAAATATTCAGGAGGTTTAAGAGGGTTGAAAAGTTCATCAACCTTTTAAACCTCCTGAACGTTTTGAACACTTCGTAATATTTTCAAAATATTTTGAAAATTCAGAAATATTGCTTAGTTTTAGGATACCAATAATTACAACATGAAACTTACAGAAGCAAAACAACAATTCATTAATAGCTGGGGGGCTTTTGGTACGCAATGGGGCATCAACCGCACTATGGCGCAGATACATGCGTTGCTGCTGGTAAGTGCACAGCCCATTACCCAGGATGATATGATGGAACAGCTTAGCATAAGCCGGGGTAATGTAAATATGAATATAAGAGACCTGATTGGCTGGGGTTTGGTAGAGAGGATTATTATCTCCGGCGAGCGGAAAGAATATTTTACTGCAGAAAAAGACATTTGGAAAGTAGCCACGCAGATCATTAAAGAAAGAAAAAAAAGAGAGCTGGATCCCATGATAAAATTACTGGGGCAACTGGAAAATATTGATGGTGGTAAAAAAGATAAAGAAACCAAACAGTTTGTAGAAATGATTGCCGGCATAAAAAAACTGGGCCACCAGGCAGATAAGGTTTTAGATGTACTGATTAAAGCAGAAGAGAACTGGTTTACCGGAAGTGTTTTAAAAATGTTTAAATAAATAAAAGCCGGAGAAACCCGGCTTTTTGTAATAAATAATATCATTATTTCTGACCGTTTTTAGCTCTGCTAAAATAAATTATGATGAAAACTGATTCCAAAATAATTATTTACGATGATGATTGTCCGCTCTGTGCTGCGTACACATCTGCATTTGTAAAAATGGGTTTTCTGGATAAAAACAGAAGAAAAAATTTCAGTAATATTGATGCAGTAACATTTGCCTTAATTGATAAAAAAAAATGCAATAATCAAATTCCTTTAATAGATCTCAACAGCAAACAGGTTTGGTATGGCATTGATGCTTTGCTGGAAATACTGGATCAAAAAATACCTTTTATAAAATCATTCGGAAATATAAAACCAATAAAATGGCTGTTACAAAAATTTTACAAATTCATTTCTTATAACAGAAAGGTAATTGTAGCAACACCAGCAAAAACAAACAGTTACGATTGCAGCCCAGACCTGAACATCCCTTACCGTATTTACTTTTTATTATTCTTTTTTATTTTTAACACCTGGATGCTTCTGCCACTTTATGAAACCGTCTTTTGCAAAAGTTTTATCAGCAACAGTTCCATCATACAATTACAGGCAGCCCATCTGGCACTGGTTTGTTGCAATATTTTTACAGCCTTATGCCTGACAAAAAAAACAGCTATGGAATATTTAGGCCAGGTAAATATGTTAGCATTGTTAAGCATTTTGCTATTGTTACCCCTGCATTTTATAAATAAATATACAGGAGTTGCTGATACAGGTATTAATAATATCTATATGGGCTTTACCTCAATAATTATAATAAAAGAATATTTCAGAAGGATGAGATATGCCGGCATCATTAAAAATTATTTTATTATTGTATGGATACATGCAGTGAGTATAACAGCTTTTTTTATTTACTTAATTAAATAAAATTTTATTTATTTTAACTTCCACCGCAGATGAAACATGATTCTGTTATACTATTCGACGGCGTTTGCAATCTTTGCAATACTGCTGTTCAATATATCATTAAACATGATGCAAAGGCAATATTCAAATTTGCGTCTTTACAAAGCGAAGCAGGGCAAAAACTACTGAAACATTTTAACCTCGGCCAGGATAATTTTAATTCTTTTGTACTTATTAAAAACAACCAGGCTTATATAAAATCTACCGCTGCGCTTATGGTGGCCAGACAACTTAAAGGGTTTACAAAATTATTATATGGGTTTATTATTGTACCAGGTTTTATAAGAAATGCAGTGTATAATATAATTGCCCGCAGGCGGTATAAATGGTTTGGCAAAAGAGAAGAGTGCATGTTGCCAACTGCTTCGCTTCAATCAAAATTTTTAAAATAAGAAGTATGACTTCAAAAAAAACATTGGTATTGGGGGCATCTGCAAACCCAGAACGATACAGTTTTTTGGCAGTAAATAAATTATTGGCTTATAACCATGAGGTAGTGGCAATTGGAAAAAGGCCGGGCATTATAAAAACTATTACTATTGCTACAGAACCCCCCAATATAAAAGATATTGATACCGTTACAATATATTTAAATCCAGCTAACCAAATTTCTTATTACAACTATATATTATCCTTAAAACCCAGGCGCATTATTTTTAACCCTGGTACAGAAAACCCGGAGCTTGAAAAACTGGCTGTTAAAGAAGGGATTAAAGTACAGGAGGCCTGTACGCTCGTGCTACTTGCTACACAACAATTTTAGAAGAAAATAAATCGTTTTTCTGTTTTCATAAAAAATACGGGGTTGCACATACTAAGTAATTAAATGCAGCGTTTCAAATAATGAGTTTTATCCAATAATCTCATTTTAAAAAACAATTACTATGAACAAGCCAAGGAAACCTGTGCTGCTGTTATTGCTTTGCCTAACCACTGCAATAAGTTTTTCTCAACAAAAGCCTGATAGCAGGCCAAAACTTTTTGCCGCTTTGCCGGAAACTATTAAAGTAAATGATGCAGCATTGCAAAATGCTTTTACCTTGTTTGAAGGGCAAAATGCTTCTATAGTGCTTGCAAATAATCTTATCTTCTCAGGCGTGGTTATAAGTAACGAAGTAAAGTACAATAATCTTCAAAATATTATTATAAAATCTGCATTGCTTAATAATGCATTGTTAAGCCTTTCTAAAATCAAAAATCCTGATAACAGCATTACTTATACTGGGCGCATCATTAATAGTAAAGCATTTGACGGCTTTGAAATAAAAAGAAATGAAGATGGCCAATACAATCTTCACAAATTTGAAACCGCACAAATTTTACAGGACTGCAGCTATTAAGTTGTAGTTCCTTCAGTTGTCCAATATTCCAATTATCCAGTTTTTTACCGGCTTTCCGGTAACTAAAATCAATTAAATGAAAAACTATACTAACCCCATCCTGTTTATTTTTACGCTCTTTATTTCGCTTACAGCATATAGCCAGCAAGGCCCCAAATTAAATAGTTTTTCTTCTGCCACCGCATCTATTTTTTTAGATTTTGATGGTCAGAATGTAAATTCTGCTTCCTGGAATGGCGGAGCTAAATTTACCTGCGCTGGCAGCGGCCTTACAGACGCTCAGATTACAGAAATTTTTGAACGTGTATCTGAAGATTACCGGCCCTTTAACGTAAATGTTACTACAGACTCAACAGTGTTTTTGGCATCGCCTTTAAACAGAAGGATTAGAGTCATCATTACTCCTACCAGTGCATGGTACCCGGCAGGCGTTGGTGGTATTTCTTATATAGGCTCATTTACCTGGGGCGATGATACTCCCTGCTTTGTATTTTCAGACAGGCTGGGTACTAATCCAAAATATCTTGGAGAATGTTGTTCTCATGAAAGCGGTCATTCTGTTGGTTTATCGCACCAATCCAGTTACGATGCCACTTGCAATCTTGTACAAACCTATAATCCCGGAACCGGCTCTGGGCAAATAGGCTGGGCTCCGATAATGGGGAATAGCTATTACAGAAATATGACAGGATGGAATAATGGCCCTACTCCTTCGGGCTGTACAACCACACAGGATAACTTATCTATTATTACAACACAAAATGGGTTTACTTACCGTACCGATGATTATAGTGATCTGCTTAACAACAGCACTTACTCCCTGGGTTCCAGCTCTTTTAATATTTCAGGTATTATTACTACTAATACAGATAAGGATGCGTTTAAATTTGTAAATACACAAAATCAAAAAATTCATTTAGAAGTAACTCCTTATGGCCTGAACAGTACTAACACAGGCGCAGATCTTGATATAAAGATGGATTTGTACGATGGCAATAAAACGCTTATAAGATCTTACGATCCTTCTGATGTATTAAATGTAGTGATAGATACTACTTTGAATACGGGGACATATTATGTAATGATAGCTGGCGCAGGCAATACAAATACCGGTGGTTATGGAAGCCTTGGTTCTTATAGTTTTGCGGGCGTAAAAGGGTTATTACCCATACATGATGTAGCCCTCAGTGGTAGCAGCGACAAAGCAAAACATAACCTTAACTGGAAGATTATTGCAGATGAACCTATTAAAACACAGGCATTGGAAGTATCTTCCGATGGAATTGATTTTAAGCCATTAGCTAACATAAATGCTTCTGTAAGCACTTTCAGCTATGCACCTTTCCTTAGCAGTACTTTGTATTACAGGCTAAAAGTTATCTCTGTAATAAACGAGGTAGCCTATTCCAATACCGTTGCGTTGAAAGGCACAGAAAAACAAAATAAATTGTATAATATTTCTACTTTTGTAAAAGACGAGATAACAGTAAATGCTTCAGAAAATTATCAATATATTATTAATGATTTAAACGGAAGAACATTAAGTGCGGGAACAGGAACAAAGGGAATTAATAAAATAAATATTCAAAACCAACCTGCGGGACTATACGTAATTCAAATAATAAATAATACTTTCAGGCAGGCAGAACGAATTATAAAACAGTAAGGTAGATTCATGTGTAAGTTAGGGGTCAGCGTTAGGGGCTGATCCCTTTTTTATGCGGTAAACCTACT
>JANLQE010000045.1:0-1984 GCA_031367625.1 Bacteroidota bacterium | reverse complement strand
GTGTGATTGGGCTTGGGGTAAATATTGCCTCCCGGCTGCAGGCCAGTACCAGGGAACTGAATAATAATGTAATTGTTTCGCAGCCCTTATTACAAAGGAATTACCAAAACAAATAAATTTAAAAGGGATTCAGCAGTCAATTACCGCCTCCCTGTTGGGGCAGCCTTTTAAAAATTAATGCAAACGCCGGTACACGGCAAACTGGTTTTAAAAGAATTTATAATATTGGTAAAATTGTTTTATAATTTCATTGTACAATAAAAATATTTTATGCCACTATCAAAAAATAAAACTTTTGTAATAACCGGCGCTTCAAAGGGAATAGGCCGTGCCATTGCATTATCTCTGGCTTCTGCTAATGTAAACCTGGCCCTGCTTGCCCGCAGCAAAAACGAATTGAAAGAAGTGCAGCAATCAGTAACAGCAAAAGGCAGTAACTGTGAAATTTATACAGGCGATATAGGCGATGAAGCATTTGTAAATAAATCTATTGAGCTGGTGCTGCAAAAGTTTGGAAAAATAGATACACTCATTAACAATGCAGGGTTTGGAATATTTAAAAATGCCGAAGACACTACGGCTGCAGATTGGGATGCCGTTTTTGCCACCAACACCCGTGGTACTTTTCTGCTAAGCAAAGCGGTTATTCCCGGGATGAAAGAACGCAAAGAAGGACATATTATTAATGTGGCCAGTGATGTAGCCAAAAGAACCTTTGCCGGCGGGGCTTTGTATTGTGCCAGTAAATATGCACAGGATGCTTTTAGTATGGCTATACGAAAAGAACTGAGGCCCTTTAAAATAAAAGTGAGCGTTATTTACAGCGGCCTGGTGGACTCTTATTTTCATGCCGATCCGCAGGGAAGTGATAGCCACGAAGACTGGCTGAAAAATGAAGATATGGCCAATGCAATAATTTACGTTGCCTCGCAACCGGCACATGTGGTAATTGATGAATTAATGATACATCCTTTGGCGCAGGATTATTAATGTATTTTTCGGTGCATATCTTCATGTTGTTTATTTATTAAAAAATTAAATGTATCCCAGCATTTAATATTCATAATCTCTTGCTTTTATTTTTAAATTTCCTCTGGCACAGGGTTTGGAATATTCCCTCTGACTGCAAATCAACTAACAAAACCCGATTTGTATTCTATTTAATGAAAGGTCTTAAAGTCTTTATTTGCTTTATGCTGTTTTTTTGCTCATTGCTGTTGGGTTTTAGCCAAACCAAGCCGGAATCTTATGATAATTTTGCAGATTCCATTACGGTTTCAGCAAACCCCGGGTTAAGAGCAAAGCCATTTAAAAAAGTATTTTTGGGGAAAAACTACCGCAATGAATGGACGCAACCGGTGAAAGTGCCGGTGTTGAATTTAAAAACAGCTTTTGGCGGACTTACGCCAAAAAAAGAAGGTGGAGGTAAACAGACCCACTCTTTACAGGTAGAGAATGAAGCCGGTAGTAAATGGGCATTAAGGTCTGTAAAAAAATATCCCGAAGCTGCAGTACCAGAGGAGGTAAAACATACCATTGCAGAAAAAATTGTGAATGATGCTATCTCGGCATCATATCCTTACGGCGCATTATCTGTGGGCGTGCTTTCCACGGCTGCACAGGTGCCTTACTTTAAAGACAGCCTCGTATATATCCCGGATGATCCTGCACTCGGCGAATACAGGAAAAAGTATAAAAATACGCTGGTATTTATGGAGGATAAAAAGCCAACTACTTTTTTTAAAGACCTGCCAGATCCAAAAATAACCCTTATCAACTCTGAAGAATTATTTTATGAACTGTCTGACAAAGGAGCTTCTGTAAATCAGGAAGCAGTATTGCAGGCAAGGCTGCTGGATAATTTTATGATGGATTTTGACAGGCATGAAGGGCAATGGAACTGGATGAAGATAGATGACGATAAAACCAACACGTATTATCCTGTACCCAAAGACAGGGATCAGGTATTTTTTATCAACAGCGG
>JANLQE010000043.1:0-2036 GCA_031367625.1 Bacteroidota bacterium | reverse complement strand
TCTCATTTTCGCAGTATGGATATCTGGCAAAGCGCCAGCGACAGTAAGGATTATGTGAGTACAGGCTGGGTTGGCCGCTATCTTGATGCACAATGTAAGGGATGCGATAAACCCACGCAGGCTTTGGAGATAGACGATATGCTTAGCCTTGCATTAAAGGGCGATAATCAAAAAGGACTGGCTTTTAAAGACCCCCGCCGCCTGTACAGCAGCAGTAATGAAAAGTTTTATAAAGACATTAATGCAGCGCATCACCCATCAGAAGAAACAGTAGATTATTTATACAAAACCATGAGCGAAACGCTCAGCAGTGCAGATTATATTTTTCAGCAGAGTAAGTTGCATCCTACCGGCCAGGCATACCCGGCAACTGAATTGGGAAAAAATTTAAAGACAATTGCCTCTCTCATAATGTCGGATATAAACACCAAAGTTTATTATGTTTCGCTGGGTAGTTTTGATACCCATGTAAACCAGGAGGCACAGCAGAAAAGATTGTTTACAGAATTAAATGATGCAGTAAAATCTTTTACTACAGACCTTAAAGCCAATAACCGTTTTCAGGATGTGCTGATGATGACGTTCTCAGAATTTGGAAGGCGGGTATCTCAAAATGCCAGCAACGGAACCGATCATGGTACTGCTAATAATATGTTTTTTATCAGTGGTGGATTAAAACAAAAAGGGATTTTAAATGCAATGCCTGATCTATCTGATTTAAATGAAGGCGATTTAAAACACAAAGTAGATTTTAAAAATGTATATGCAACTGTATTAAATAAATGGCTGGGTGCAGATGATAAAATGATATTGGGAAAACAATGTGCGTATATGGATTTTATTTGATAAGATTTAAGAATTGGGATGGAGTAAGGACAGGTAAGTCCATATTTTTAAATTTAAAATGCTTTATATTTCTGGTAATATAATAATCCAGTGAGCCATTTTGTACCGCTGTAAAATATTGAATTGCATCTTCAACATCTGTGTAATTAAAAGCAAAACACTTCATCAGTATTTTTTTTGAGGATTCTATAATTTCAACAAATTTCAAAATTTCAGCTACGCCTTTTACAGCGTTTGCTCTGTTATCCTGCTTTTGAGCTATGTAATTTGTGTTAATAATAATAGAGGGCGAAGTATATAATTCAATCTGATGATCCTTTCTTAATAAAAGCATCTGAAGGCTGCTATCAAAATGAGGTTCTCTTGCCAGGAGAATATCTAAAAAAATATCACTATCAATAAATACTTTATAAATCATGTTTTTTCTTTAAATATTCCCACCTGATTTTATCGGCATCAAAATTTTTAGGGGCCTTTCCAAAAGCACCGGCTATGATATTTATATTAAGATCTTCTTTAGGTTCTGTTTTATAAACGTTATCAATATAGTCTTCGAATAATTTTGAAACACTTCTGCCTCTTTTTTTTGAGTAACGTTTTATTTGTTTTACTTTTTCTTCATCAATACTCAAAGTAAGCTTGGTTGTCATATAAAATCTTTTTTTAAAGATACGTATCTTTTTTATTAATACGTGTTATTAAGCTTATTTTGGGTTTAAATTGTACAGGCATTATTGGCGCATTAAAATGCAAAATAAATTTTAAAAATGTGTATGCAACTGTATAAAATAAATGACGGGTAGTGATGATAAAATGATATAGGGAAAGCAGTGTGAGTGTATGAATTTTATATAAAACCGTGTGAAAAAATGATTAAATAAAATAGGGCCGTCCATATATTGAAGCGGCCCGATTTGCACTTAAATTAATTATAAAAATTTATGCAGAACCAGTTTTGTCTTTTACAATCTGGTTAAGTGATCTTAGTCTTGAGTAAATCAATATACCACCAAGAAAAGCGGCACCAACAAGAATTAAAAAAAATATTTTTTTGTCCGTAAAGTCATCCCAGAAACTGGTCATTACTCCGGCAATTTTGCCCCCAATAGATGTTGATAAGAACCATCCTCCCATCATCAAAGCGGTAAGGCGTGCAGGTGCCAATTTTGACACCAATGACAAACCTATTG
>JANLQE010000004.1:0-29542 GCA_031367625.1 Bacteroidota bacterium | reverse complement strand
GCAGTCGCTTTTTGTTGTAATACCCCTTTTAACTTTTCTGATTCTATGTTTTGAAGTTGTAATTCATTCTCTGCCTTTTCCTTACTTTGTATTTCGTTTTTTCTTTTCAATAAAATATTTCTGAAAAGAATTATTACAAGTAAAAAAATAGCTACGATACCACTTAGCAGAAATTTTTTTTGTTGTGCGGTTTCATTTAATTGATGTTGCTGCAGTTGCTTTTCTTTATCCAGTAAATCAATTCTTTGTTCATAGGTAGAAACCGCCAGTCGTGCTTTGAACTGGTCATTGGCAACTGAATCCTTCATAGCATTGTATTTACGAAAATATACATTCGCACTGTCTGATTGTTTATGCCAATCATATATTGTATAAAGCACCTGGCAGGCATCACGGATAATTTGTTTTGCTTTTGTAGTATTTGCAAATGTCAATGCCTCTCTTCCAAATTGCATAGCGGAATCATATTGATGTAAAGCCAGATAGGTTTTGGCAATAAATATAAGTGTACGCTGAATTTCATTACCGTCGTTTAATTTTTTATGAAAATATAATCCTTGTAGAAAATTTTGTAAAGCTGCAGTATATTTTTTTTGAAGCAAATAGTATTCCCCTGTGCTAACTAGATAAATTCTGTAGTATCTATCGTTTTTTGTAACCGGTTTATACAATTCGTAATAATACCAGGCAGAATCGAATTGATTTAAATGACTGAATATTTCGGCGTATTCCATCTTTACCCAAATATCCCAATCGCCGTCTTTTCTGAGCTTAATATATTGTGGATTATCCATTTGAAAAGCCTGACGATATATAAAGAGCGCAGATTTATAATCTTCTATTTTCATATATAATTCGCCAAGTCCAAAAAGAGAATTTTGTAACCAATACTTATTATTTTCTTTTAGAGCAAACTGGCGAGCTTGTTGTGCATAGTAAAAACTTTCCTCGTAATTACCTGCATCTTTATAAATAACCCCAATAGATTGCAAAGCATCATACATACCCGTTTCATCAAAATTCTTTCTATTTAAGTCATATTTTTTTTTTGAAAATTCAATAGCTTCATTAAACCGGCTTTGGCTATGTGTTGTATAAATGAGTTCATAATAAACATCATTAAGGCCTACCTTATTATCCGTTTTTTCATACCAGTATAACGATTCCCGGGCTAATTTTTCCGACTGTATAAAATCATCATCAAAGTGCTTTACTATTCTTGCTTTTCTCACAAATGATACAGCAATACCATGTATATAGTTAATTTTTTTTGCTTCATCGTATGCAAGCGTCGCATAATATTGAGCAGAATCTTTTTTCTCTTGCTGAACATACAAATAACTCAGGCGATTAAAATAATCTATTACACTGGTATCTTTTAAATAAGGTAAAGTGTTCTGCTGCCTGATTACATTTTCCCTTTGTGCATAACCCGCAGATAAAAAAATTGTTATCAGAAATAGCCATATAAGATTTAAATACTTCATTGATTTTTTATTACCATTCAGTAAGCAGCATTAACTTCTTTTAAAATTAGTTACAATTATTATAGTATGCAACATCAATTCTACTATTATGGTGGAACGCTATGGCCAGCAAAAAGTAATTATCTAAACAGATAGGTAATTGGGGTATATAAAAAAGTATCCCGAAATAGTTATCCCGAACTTACCTATCACATTAATTAATCATTTTAAAAATAAATCATCACTATTTATAAATGCAGGCACGGATTTACACTTGGCAAATTTATTTGAAAAAAGAAAATCAAGTATGGTTGTAAGTGTTATTGAAGATCTGTAATTACATCCTTTCTTGTTTTTACAAGGTATATCACAGTACACAATATTGCGATAAGAAAAATAGCGCTTGTTATTACAGTACCCAATCCCAAACCACCATCTTTATTAGATTGAGAAAGATAGTCGCCAAGAGAAGCGCCAAGAGGGCGGGTTAAAATGTAAGCAATCCAGAAAGCAAGAACAGCATTTAATTTAAAAAGTTTGTGAGCGGCAAATACAATTAGAATTAACCCGGCAAATATACCTGCCGATAGCAGGTACCCAAGCTTAAGGCTTTCTGCCAACAGGTCTCCGGCTGCAGTACCCAGGGCAAAAGTAAACAGTATAGCGAGCCAGTAAAAAGCTTCCCGCCGGGTAGTATTTATTTTGTGTACAGATAGTGTTTTTTCCACAGCATACCATACTGCAAAAGTTATTATCAATGCGATGGCAAAAACAACAGTAGTTATTTCAAGAGACACCCCTAAATTATCAGTAAGATTATCCGTAATTAAAGTGCCCACAATACTGATTAATACAACAGCCAGCCAATATATGCCCGGCATATATTTTTTTACCCTGAATTGAAAGAAGAGGGTAACGATGAGCAATACACCCATTACAACAGATGTACCCGTAAGCCCCAGGTTCAGTTTTTCGTTTAAAAAATCGGCTGCGGTTTCACCTACTGTGGTACATAAGATTTTAATTATCCAAAAATAGAGGGTTACCTGTGGTACTTTGTTTAACATTTTTGTCCCTGTAAATACATCAGGTTGTTGAATGTTTTTTGCAGATATGTGCATAATATAGAATTACTTAAAAAAAATAGCTGCTTTTGGAGCTATCATTTTTAATACAATATGTAAGCCATGATGTGTAATTAAAAATAATTATAATTTATAAATGCAGGCAGGCAACAAACGCCCGTTTGTATAATTCATTGTAAAGGAAAGTTTGTTGGGCTTATTTTTAAACCCGGTTTTTGCGGCAAACTTTATATTTCTTTTTGCTACCTGCCTTGCGCATAAATAACCGAGGCCGATTGCAAGCGGATAATCACTTGCCCAATGTGCTCCATTATTAATCATGGCCAGGCCTACCAGGCCTGTTAAAGAATAACCTACTGGTTTTATCCATTTTATTTCAGGATAGTTTTGGGTAAGCACTGTTACTGTACTCATCAGCGTAGCCAGATGCCCTGATGGAAAAGCATCAAAATGGGAAGTGTTTGCCTGATAGTTTTTAAACGATGGCAACAACTTCCATTGATTAGCATTATCATTACCTGTTTGCGGGCTTTGCCTCCCCGTTATCCGTTTTAAAACCTGGGTAGTAAAGCCCATTAAAATAAAAGATTCTGCAAGCTGGTTGGCAGTGCTAAGAGCCCGGTAATTATGATTTATTTTTCCGAAAGTAAATAACCCTGCTCCAAGCAGAAGGCCCGGAAAGCCCTGCCCTAACTGGTACAAAGCCGTATTTATATTTTTGGGCGCCTTTAAAATAGTGGTTGGTTTATTGCCAATATTTATAGCCCATATCGTTTTATTTTGTTCATCAGCCTGTAAATGTATATTTCTGGAAAATTGCTGCACCCCGTTGGCAATAGGTTCATCTGCCAATAACAGTAAGCCTGTGGCTGCACCTATTAAAAGCAATGGCTTTATACTTTTCTTTTTAAAAGTGGTAGAAACTATTCCGGCCGCATCATGCGGCAATTGCGTTATAAAACTAAAGGGCCTGGGCTTTGCATAAATAAGTATTTTACCATTACCTCCATCATAAGCTTTTTCATTGTTTTGTAAATGGGTAATTGCAGTATCCATCTGTTGTGAAAAAGCTATTACCCAAAAACCCATTTGCAAAAACAGCAAAAGAAAAAATATTCTATACTTCATAAAAAAAATTAAATAGATTTATAGAGAAACTATTTATTAAAATTATACACTAAAGATAATCCACCGCTATGTTGCTGATAATATGGTGCAACCACAGCATTCATTGATTTATTTTTAAAAAACTTTCTTTTAATAACTGGATAAATAAGGTAAGCCAGCTTGGTTGATATAATACCTACACCTGCACCCGCCACTACATCGCTAACCCAATGCCTGTTATTATACAACCTTATAATACCGGTGGCTGTTGCGGCTGCATAACCGGTTATACCATACCATGGCGAAACATTTTTATACTCATGCTGCAGAAAAGCAGCGGCAGCAAAAGCAGTGGTAGTATGGCCTGAAGGGAAAGAGTTATTGCCCGACCCATCGGGCCGCTCTACTTTCGTAAAAGATTTTAAAGACAATACTGCTGTTGAGGAAATAACTGTAGTTAAAGCATAAATCATTGTGCGGTCTCTAAAATTATTTTCTCCCTTTACCCCAAAAGCATTCAGTGCATACACTGCAACGGCGGGAGAATACTGAAGGTAATTATCAATTTTTGTAATAAAACCCGAATGGTGTTCTCTCAGTTCTGTTTTTGTATTCAGATCTATTTGATGAAGCCCATTATTGCCCAGGGAAACAAAACCATACATAATAAATGCCGCAGGTATAGCGTATGATTTAATGCCTGTATTTTTATTCTCCCTGCTCTTTACCGTGTGCATGGCATCATAATTTTTATTATGATACACGCTGTCTCTTTTTATTTGTGTGGTATCATTTTGCTGTGCATGTGTAAAGAAACTGATAAGCACTAAAGTAGGCAGCATAGTTTTTTTCATGGTAATATCTAAAAGTTTATTTAAAAATGATATTTTTTTTCTCTCCTGCTTAAAACAGTTTAAAACTAAACTTCAATTCTGTAGTAATTTTGAGATGCTGTAAATATAGGAAGGCATAAGTAGAAATAAATGTTTATTAACTACCAGTTAACCCATCTCTTTTTAATATGCCCGCATCTTAGCAGGTGTTAAAAAATGACCTGCCCACGGTGCTATCTTAATTATTAAAAGATAAAATGAATTTAATAAAAATAATTTTTCTTAACTGTATAATTGCCAGCACCGGCCTGCTATATTGTAATGCGCAAAGTTATGAGGATGCAATCATTGGCAAATGGATGAGTGCCGAAAATAATCTGGCAGTAGAAGTATATAAACAAAACAATGATTTTAAAGCCAGGGTAATATGGTTTGATGATACGGATGATAAAACTAAGCCGATGAATGAAAGGCTTGATGAAAAAAACCATGATAAGGCTTTACGCACAAGAAAGATCATCGGCATGGAAGCCTTGCGTAACCTGCAATATAACAAAGATGATGGTGAATGGCAGCATGGCATTATTTACGACAGCAGCAGCGGTAAAGAATGGGATGCCAAGGCCTGGATAACCAATGAAGGCCTGCTGAAAGTAAGAGGTTACTGGCATTTTGCTATATTTGGGCAAAACATGACTTTTAAAAAAATTAAATAATTTTATGGTTCACTGGATTCATTTGATCAATCAATATTCTACCCCTTTGCAATTGTTTTTATTTGTAGGTATTTTATTTATATGCTGGAATATTGAGAACATTGCGGGCCTTGCTTTTAATTATAAAAAGTGGCGGCATGCTTTTGTAAATGCCGGTTTTATTTTTACCAATATCCCGGTGCAACTGCTGCTGGGCTTTGCATTTGTAAAAACCATTCAGTGGACGGGCATACATCATTTTGGTTTACTGCATCAACTCCATTTCAGGCGTTACCTGCCAGGGCATCACCATTACGTGCTGATGTTTATTGCTACTTTTATATTACTTGATCTGGGCGAATATATTTACCACGTAATAATGCACAAAGTAAAAAGATTGTGGATGTTTCATGTGGTGCACCACAGCGATAATGTGGTAGATGTTTCTACAACGCTGAGAGAACATCCGGGAGAAAATTTTATACGGCTTTCTTTTACGCTGCTTTGGGTTTTTTTAACTGGTGCATTTTTTTGGGCATTACTACTGAGGCAAATTATACAGATTGGAACTACTTTATTTGCACACATGCATTACCGCCTGCCCGCAAAAGCTGATGCTGTTATAGGGCTTGTGTTTATTACCCCAAATCTTCATCATGTGCATCACCATTACCAGCGGCCTTATACCGACCGTAATTATGGAGATGTATTAAGTATTTGGGACAGGATGTTTGGAACTTTTCAAAAATTGCCCAATGAAAATTTAGTATTTGGCGTGGATACTTATATGCAAACAAGAGAAAACAGTAATTTTAAAACACTGATTAAACTGCCTTTTGGTAAATACAGGAAATCCGGTAACGGAAATTTTTAAAATATACAACCTGTAAAATTATCTTTTATTTAAAAAACAGTTGTGCATGGTATTTGAATTGTCTAACGTAGTTTTAGCAATCAAATAACGCGTTTTAAAAAATTGTAGCTATTGTATTATAAAAAAAATGTTGCTGTATTAATAATATTTTTTGCAATTGTAAGAGGCATTGTTGGTACTTCAGTAGAGTTAGGTAATGATGAATCTTATTACTGGCTGTACAGTCAGCACCTGCAATGGAATTATTTTGATCACCCTCCCATGGTAGCAATATGGGCAAGGTTATTTAGTGCCAACCTGCTGCTGCAGGATTATCCAATATTTTTAAGGCTGGGCAGCATTGTGGGTTGTGCTTTATCTACCTGGTTTATATTTAAATGTGTTTCTGAAATAAAAGATGAACGTGCCGGGTGGTTTGCAGCATGTCTTTACAATGCTTCATATTATGCAGGCATAACCGCAGGGCTTTTTTTAATGCCCGATTCTCCACAAATGATTTTCTGGACTTTTAGTTTATGGATGATTGCACGGATGGTAAAGGATGAAAGCAAATGGCTGAACTTTATTTTGTTTGGTATTGCCTCCGGGCTTTGCATTATGAGTAAAGTGCATGGTATATTTATCTGGGTGGGACTGGGCTTTTTTATTTTAATAAAAAAAAGAAACTGGCTCACAAATCCAAGGCTGTACGCAGCACTGGCATTAGCGTTAATAATATCAAGCCCTATTCTTTTCTGGAACATTCAAAACAATTTCATCACTTACCGTTTTCACAGCGAACGGGTTGGGATAAGTGGTTATCACAGCAACTGGCAAAGTTTATTAGAAGCAATTACCGGGCAGGTAGTAATAAATAACCCCGTAAATGTAATACTGATTATTACTGCACTCATTGGGGGGTTACGCCACAAAATAAAATCTTCTGCGCCTGGCATATTTAATTTTATAGGGTTACCATTGATTTTTATTTTACTCTTCATGGCTTTTTTCAGAAAAACATTGCCCCACTGGAGTGGCCCTGCATTTGTATCCCTTATTCCATTAGCCGCTGTTTGGTTATCGCAACTGAAATCTACTGCTGTTTTCCCCACAGTACTAAAATTAAGTACAGCATTTTATCTTGGGTTTTTAATTTTGTGTACTGCTGTTATCAATTGGTATCCCGGCCATTTTGGAAATAAAACCGGCCCCTATTTGGGCAATGGAGATATTACCCTTGATATGTATGGTTGGGAAAAAGCAGGAAAAGAATTTGCAACGATTTATAAAAATGATTTACAAAACGGCATTATGCCTGCGGCAACACCGGTAGTATGCAACAACTGGTGGGGAGCTCATGAAGAATATTACTTTTGCCTTCCGTTAAAAATAGAAATGATAGGGCTTGGGCCGGTAAATGAAATACACCAATATGCATGGCTTAATGAAAGACGAAGTTTTAAAGCCAACCTTGCCAATGCTTACTGCATCATACATTCTGATGAAAATTATAATGCTTATGAGCAATACGGACAATATTATACAACCATGGATACCGCTGCCATTATTAAAATAAACAGAAATAAAAAACCTGCACACGATTTTTATATTTTACGGATGAAGGGTTTTAAAAATACTGCATTAACTACAGCCCATTAAATTAATCTTACTCAACAGGCGCATTTAAATTAGCATCCCTCTCCTCATTTTTCTTTTTAAATTCCAGTTTGCCAAACTTCCATGTAAAGTTGATGCCTATTGACCTGAAGGGTATTTTACGCTCTCCATTTACGGTAAAATTTGGCCCAAGCAAAACAGTTTTCTGCTTTAAATATTCATTGAAAGGGTTGGTAGCTGTAAGCGCAATACTGCCTTTCTTTTTCCAGAATTGTTTACGGATTGCAGTGCTGTAAGAAGTGAATGAAGGATATATACCCTGTGCCTCATGACGGGCAGCATTAAAGTTGCCAAAAAATTCTGCCACCAGCGTATTCGTAAACTGGTAACTGGCATTGATATTAAAACGATAATTAAAACTATTATTATTATAACCTTTATCAATAGCATTAATGGTATGGCGCTGAAATAAAAATATATTGCTCCGTATATTTAATTTGGGTGTAAAATGAAAATCGTCAAAGAGATTAAGGCCCGCATTGTTTTCCTGCCCGATATTCTGGCGGGTGCTTACGGCAACATTTGTATAAATTGAATCTCCAACTTTATAGGATGGATAATAAACAATGTAGGGTTGTATATCATGATCATTTGTTCGGTAAAATAAATTTATCATCATTGATCCGGTTTTACCAAAGTCTCTGCTGTAGCCCAGTTCATAGCGGTGTCCTATCTCCGGCCGTAAATACGGATTACCGGTAGAAAGATTTTTAGGATCTGTTGTGTTTACAAAAGGATTTAAATCTTCATAATCAGGGCGCTCTATTCTTTTGGAATAGCTGAGTTTAACCGTTTGCTTTTCCCCTATTTTTTTTGATAAAAAAATGGACGGTACAAATGTATTGTACCCCGGCACTTTTATCTGTTGCTGGGCATTGGAATAGTAGGAATTAATTTCTGTACGCTCGTACCTACCACCAATTTTAGTATCAAATAATTTTGCAACCGGAAAACTTAATTCGGAATATGCTGCATATACTTTTTGTTTGTATGTTAAATTATTTGATAAAGAAGCATCTTGCTCATAAGTTTTAAATGCAGGCTGGTAGCTGCTTACATTGGATGTGCTTTTAATATCATTAAACCCTGCCTTGGTTCCCATGCCGAGTTTAATATCTTTATTTAAGGGTTGCACATAATCAATCTTAAATTCTGTTTCCCTGATTTTTGCGGGGTTGTAAGCTTTTGTTCCGTAATACAGAGAATCCTGCGGCAACCATAATTGTTCTGTGTAATTGCGGCGGCGGTTATTGCCTGTGCTGGAGTTCATGCTTATCTCTAACTCCTGATCCTCTTTTGCAAATGTTCTTTTATAATTTAAAGAAACATCCCTGTTATGATAAATAAATTTATTGCCTGCATTTATTAATGAGAGAATCTCCGGCAGGCCATTACTTTTATCTGCCTGCAATGCCTGGTTAGTGTGCCCGTTACCGCTAAACCCAAAATAATTGTAAGAAAAATTGCCTGAAAAATTATTTAATTTTTTATAGGTCCAGTCAAAACCGGCACCGTTTTGAAAGCCTTGCCTTTCAAAACGCCTTGTAGAAATTTGATTGAGCGTGCTTATAATATTGTTGTCTGTTGTTATGCGGCTATTATCATTGGTTTCATTGGATGGCAATCTTTTATTACCGCTAAAAAAAGTATTTACACCAAAGTTACTTTTGCGGGCATTAAAATTAACCGACCCATTTTCCATTCTTGTACCTGCGGTTAATGATATATTTCCATTATAGCCTTTGGTATTATTTGATTTTAAAATGATATTGATAATACCGCCCAATCCCTGTGCATCGTATTTGGCGCCGGGGTTGGTTATTACTTCAATACTCTTTACCTGGCTGGCCGGTATAGATTGCAACACATCGGCAATGTTGCTGCCAAATGCAGCCGAAGGTTTTCCGTTTATTAAAAATCTTATGCCGGAATTACCAGACAACTGTACGTTACCATCTGCATCTACAGAAACCTGTGGAACTTTTTTTAATATATCGGTTGCCACACCACCCACCGAACTGATATCTTTTTCTGCATTGAAAACTAATTTGTCAATTTTGTTTTCTATTAATTTTGATTGTGCTATCACCGTAACTCCCTGGAGTATATTTTTTTGAACACTCAGCGCAATATTTTTAAGATCAATAATAGCATCTTTTTTATTTATCAGTAAATCATTAATTGTGTATGGAGTATAGCCTATATTTTCAAATACAATATTGAATATACCTGCGGGGATATCTGCCAGAATAAAACTGCCCGTTTTATCGGTAGTAGTACCTGTTACAGGTTTTTTTTCTCCCTTAGTAAACAGCGTTACCGTTCCATATTCCAATGGTAATTTTGAAGCAGCATCTGTAACTCTTCCAATAATACTATTGCCCGTTTGTATTTGTGCTTTTACAAAAGCAGCAATGGTTACTAAACCTACCAGCAGGATTATTTTTTTCATCACCAATTTTTAAAATTCAGCGCAAATGTCCTTCAGAATTCTGTATGAATTTTGTTTTTACAGCAGGTATAATTTCTTTTTTTGTGAGTGGTATAATTCCTGTGGTAAGTGGTTATGGCAGCCGTTTTATTAAATAACAAACGGGCTGAAAAATTTCAGCCCGTTTATTATTATCACTGTAATTTATTTTTAAAAATTATATTTCACGCCTAACTGTGCCTGCCATCTTGAATTAATAGGATCAACGGTGTAATAATGATCATTTAACCCTGTTGGTTTTACGAAGTTAAATGTAGGTGTATAATTGGGAGCGCCGGCACTATTAAGAGGTGCCCCCGGTTTTTTTCCATTTGCATCTGTTACAAACTGTAAAAAATTAACCGTATAGTTATTAAGATTTGTAACAAAAGTAACGTGGCCCAAATTGTTGCTTATTAAATTCAGCACATTAAAAACATCAAGACTAAGTTGGAGCGATTGGGATTTGTTATTCCTGTTTAGTTTAAATTCATGCATAAGTTTCATATCAAGGTCGTTCACAAATGTGGTACGCAAACCATTTCTTTCAGCATATTGCCCCTTTCTTGTTTTTAAATATTTATCCCCTTCAATTAAGTTATTCAAATCGTTCCACTGTTGATTTGCACTGTAGATAACATTACCACCTGCATCTTTTTTATCTGCAAGATTAATATCTGCCTGGTTCTTTGGGATGTAAGGTAGTGGCGCATTAGACCCGCTGCCAAAAGGTGCGGACTGATAAACTACACTATACGGATTTCCAGACTGACCTGAGTAAAAGAATGACAATGAAGTTGTGTTCATCCCGTTCCAATGCAGGCTGCCACTCCATGTTGCTACAATTCGATGGCGGAGATCGAAATTAGAAAATGCAAGAGACGAATTGCTTGGAATATTAGTTGGGTTAACATTATAACTGCTTTCCCAGGAGTTACGGATGCCATTGGTAACATCCTTACTCATTCCATTAGTATAGGCCACGCTCCAGTTCATATTAAAGAGGTGGCTGCCAAATTTAATGTTATTGCTTGCCTTCGAAATTTGCGCAGTTAGATTATAACGGTAACCTTGCTTGGTATTTGTTAGAAAGTAAACATTTGAATATGCTGTATTATATTTTCCACCAACATATACGGGGGTTTGTGTTGGCCCGGTAGAAAAGTATTGAACAGAATCTTTCAAATTTATCTGCTCATATTTTACATCCTGAAGTGTTTTTGTGTACATCGCATCCAAAGTCAATTTATATCCGTTGCCAAACTTAATATCCGTTGCAATATTGCTTCTCCAAACGGTCGGGAGTTTAAAGTTGTTGTCAAAAATATCTATTTCTTTTGTGTTGCTACGTGAAGCACCGCCATATTTTAATACAGTATCTTTTAATCCTATCGGATTTATCGCTAAAGGAACTGTAGTACCAGAAGCAATTCCGTTCCAATCTATATTACCATACGTTCCGCCATTTAAAGTATAAGCATAGCCATACCACGCAAAAGGAACACGGCCTGTAAATACTCCCGTTCCACCACGGATAATAATCTTTTGGTTTCCATTTACATCATAGGTAAAACCTAGTCTTGGAGATACCGTTACTCTTGAGGGTAACTTCCCGGTTAACTGATCAAATGGGGTATTGGAATATGTAGGATTAGATGAGGTGTAATGAGCAGAGTTTGTACTATTAATGCCCGGATCTAAGTATGGTTGTTTACCTACAAATGAATAATCAAATCTAATTCCGGGAGAAACTTTAAATTTTTTATTTATTGAAATCTCATCCTGGGTATACAAACTTGTAAGGCCAATAGTAAAAGGGTTAGGGGGATTATTGAAAATGCTGTTTCTATCACCTGCAACTTTAGGATCAATTATAGAAGCCCCACGCACTCTGGAAGGATTATCAGCCAAAAAACTATTTAAGCCTCTGGAATATTCAACCCTGCCATTAAAGGAATTGATAAATCCATAAGTAAGATCATAAAACTCATTGTGCGTTCCGAAAGTAAATTTATTAATCCCTTTTGTTACAGTAATATTATCACTTATTTCAAAAGTTTTTTGTTTTAGATTATAAATAGATGCTTCTCTCCATGTACCCAAAGTAATTCTTCCATTATCAATATCTATATAAGGTGCAATGGGCTGAGGAAAAGTTCTATACTCATGTACATTGATATAACTTATATTGAATAAATTATTGACGTTATTGCTGATCTTTGTTTTCAATTCAGCGGTAAGATTATAATTTTTTGTGTATTGAGTAAAATCTGTTGAACCAAACTGAAAGTTTGTTGAAGACCGCTCTAAATTATTTCCACTTCCGTTGGTATAGATACCTCTTACAGTAAGGGTATTATTTCTGTTCAAATTAAAATCTAGTCTGCCAAATAATTTATCACTCTTTGTAAAAATTTTATACACTCCCTGATAGCTTCCGGGGTTATATCCATATTTTGTTGATAGTTGATTTACTATTTGCTGGCCTTCAGCTACTGTCATTGCTGCGCCAGGGTCACCGGCATTATAAAATGTAGGTTCCTGACGTTCTGTTTTTTCGTAATTTAAAATAAAGAAGGCTTTGTTTTTTATAATGGGCCCACCAACTGTAGCACCATATTGATAATCGTGGAATGTGGATCCTATTTTACTTTTTAATCCATCAACACTTTTTCCTACGAGTGCCTGGTTTCTTCCATATCCATAAACAGACCCATGAAAATCGTTTGTACCGCTCTTTGTTACAGCATTTACACTACCACCTGTAAAGTTTCCAAGTTTTACATCATAAGGTGCCAGTTGCACCTGTACTTCCTGTATCACATCCAGGCTGTATGGATTGGTACGGGTACCCGAGCCTGCAGTTCCTGCCTGGCCACCACCACTTACGCCACCTGCCGAATTACTGAAACCAAATGCATCATTATTAATAGCTCCGTCAATGGTTACATTGTTATAACGAAAATTTGTTCCCGCAAAAGAGTTATTATTTGACTGTGGGGTAAGGCGTGTAAAATCGCTGAGGCTTCTGCCTAAAGTGGGCAATGTATTTAACTGCATCCTGCCAACGCTTATACCACCTGCATTGGTTTTTCTGCCGCTTGTTACCACTACTTCTGTAAGGCTTTGTGTATTTAATTTTAAGCTGATATCCACATCAGGATTATTACCCAATGAAAAATTTTGGTTGCTTAATGTTTCTGTTTTAAAGCCTGCAAAAGAAACCGTAACTGTGTAAGGGCCGCCTGGCTTAAGGTTGGGAATTACAAAAAGCCCTTTGCCATTTGCCTGGCTGCTGGAAACACTGCCTGTAGGCTCATGTTTTACAGTAATAGTGGCTCCGGGCAACACTGCTCCTTTATCAGTGGTGACAATGCCATTTAGTACGGCGGTTGTTTCCTGCGAATATCCAAATATGCTTAACTGTAATAATAAAATTGTACTCAATAGTTTGCAAATAACTTTCATGTTGTTAATTTATTTTGCAAAGCACCTATTTTTATGTTAAGCCAATGTTTCCTGAACGTTACCAGATTGTTACCGGTTCTATTTGCCAGCAGATAAAGCACATAAAAAAAGCCATAATAAAAATTATGGCCATTGATTAAATCAAGCTGATTTAAAATTATACGATGGCGTTACCGGTATCAAATTGCGTACTCTCTACTTTTTCTACGGCTTTATCAGCCAGGTTATCTAACCCATCTCTTATGCTGTCAATACGGTCAGCTAAAGCATCTGTTATATTATTCCACCCTTCTTTTAAGTCTGTTCCGATGCAAGCTATTTTTCTCCGGGTTTTAGTCCCTTTTGCCGGCGCATACAATATTCCCAGTACCGCCCCTGCCAAAAAGCCTATCATTAATTTTTTCATATTAATAAAGTTATTAGTTAATTAATAAGGTAATAACAATACATTATTATGCCAGTCTTTTGTTTTTAAAAGTATTTTTTAAAAAATAAAAAGTTTATCCGGTTTAAATTATTGCTGCTTCATAGCAAACTGAAAAATATAACCGGCACCGCCAGGCTTTCCTTCTGTACTGATGTATAAAGTTCCATCGGGGGCAAAACAAATTCCTTCCGGCTGCAGCAGCAGGTTTCTATCAATCAACTGAAAACTTTTTAAGGCTCCATCATGGCTAAATACGGCCATACATTTTGTTTCTTTAGTGCTAAGAATATATATATCATGTGTTACCGGGTGTACGGCTATAGCAGACGGATAAAAACTTTCCTTTTCTCCGGTAAGGTTTTTAAAATCTTTTTTATGTATCAGCATGAATGGCTCTGTAAGTAAAGAATCACCAGCTATGCTATATTGATAAACGGCCCGAGTAGATTTTTTTTCGCCTTCTTCATCAGCATCATTTTTACAGGCTATAAGCAGGTTTTGAGAAACAGGATCATAGCAAATACCTTCTGTATTATTTAGTTTAGATAAAAATGTTTTTACTTCTTTTACCTGTGGTTTATTTTGCCAGTTGCTGATTTTAAAAACACTTCCATGGCTCCATAAAGCATAGGCGGTGTTATTTACCAGAACAACATCCTCCACATCGAATTTTTTGCCGGCACTATCTTCTTTAAATGGAATTGTTTTGTCAATTACCGCACTGCTATCTTTTAAATTAACCACATACAAATTGGGATGCAGATCTTCAATAACCAATAAATGATCTTTATCTATCCAACTGTTGCCCGATATCTCCAGCAGGGCCGGCGGCAATTGCCATTTTTTTTGTGGATGATTAAGATCATAACCCGAAACAGGGACGGGCTGTGCAACCTGCTGATTTGTGTTTTCGCCTTTGGTATTATCCCCGCTTAGCTTTTTATTAGTTTGATTACAGGAAAACAGCAATACCGGAATAAATATTAAAGCAACCCGTATTTTTTTTACCTCTATTAAAAAATTAGTTTTAATCATCTTATATTTTTATTCAGATAAATTATTCAATTATTATTCCCTGTTGCATTAATCATTAGTTAATGGACAGGCATAACCGGAATAATGATAGCAGATAATTTAACAGATATCCTTTTATTTAAATTTCCACACCAAACCGGGTTGTAATTTCCCCAATGAGTAATCAAGATTTAAAGATAAAGAGGAGGTTTTATATTTTCCTGATTTTATACGGGCATACCGGTGATAATTATTTACTATCTGCACCCCGGTTAAATAACCCAGCATTCCACCTACCGCCACATCTGTAAACCAATGTTTATTTTCTATCATTCTGCTTACGCCGATTAAACTGGCTGCACTATAAGCCAAAACAGGTATCCAGGGTTTATCTTTATATTCTTTTGCAAATACTGTAGCGGCTGCAAAAGCCACTGTAGCATGGCCCGATGGAAAAGAGCCATTTAATTTTTTACCGTTTGCATCTCTTATTGTTGGGGCAAATGGACCCTTAAAGCTGGGCTGATTTTGATATACATTATTAGCATAATAATTTGGCCGCTGCCGGCCGCTTACCAACTTAAAAACAGATTCCATAAGGCCGGCTGTAATGTATGCCTGCGTAGCTAAGAGGGTAGTTGTTTTTACCTTTTGATTTTTAAAAATAAAGCCGTACGCTCCCAATGCAGTGAGGGTATAGGTTTCATACAAGCCGCCAAACTGTGTAATAAAATGACTGGTGCTTGTTAATGTATTACTGCTGCTGGCTATACGGGTAGTAAATTTATTTACCGGCTTATCGGCAAAAGTAAGTGCAGCAGTAGCCGCTCCAAAGGCCGCAACTTTTATCCAGTTTTTTTTAGTTGTATGAAAAGGTGTTGTAAACTGCTGTTTAATATTACTGCCCAGTAATATAAAATAAGTTTTAAAATCAAGGTTTGTATTTTCTGTATAGGCAGCCGGGTTTATATTGTTATCGGGTTTAACGCCTTCGTCGTTCTTTTTTTGTTTAAGGCTGTCTAATTTTTTTATAAGCGTATCTGCTTTTACAGGCTCCTGTGCATAACAAAATATTGGAAATAATATACTAACTAAAAATAATTTTAAACCATTCAACATAAAAAAAATTATACCAGTTAAAAAATTGCTTATAAAATCTGTTATAAATCTAAAGCTTAGCAGGTTACTTATGAAAATGTCGTGCCAACAGGCCAAACTAATCTATCAGTACAGTAAATACATTTCACTTAAAATATACCTGTATGAAAAATTTAATGGAAAGAAGCACAAATAGACAGCAGAATCAGGGAAATTAACAGAAGATAAGAACCGGCAACAAAAAGGATTATAAAAACACCCGTTAAACCTTTGGTTAAGCATGTAAAAAAAATAATTGAACCCACGCTAAAAAATTACCTAAACTGCGTATTGCATGTAAGGAAGTGGTGCTCTATCTTCGTTTCGGTTTTTCATAGGATATTGGATTTTAAAACGGGGCTGAATTTCTATTCTGGCCCTTTTTTTATGCATCTTACCACCCTTTCATAAAATTTAAACCCGCTTTTAGAGTTGTAACCGGCTTATTTTTTGAATAAATTTATCCTGCACTTCTACCCGTAAACAATTAATTACCTTTATAAAACATAAACCCACAAACGATCATGAAAAAAGTATTGATAGCCATAGATTACAATCCATCCTCACAAAAAGTTGCAGAAACCGGATACGAATTAGCCAAAGCCATGAACGCTTCCATTTTATTGGTACATGTAATTGCTGATGCAGCTTTTTATGCTATGCCGTATTCCCCTATCATGGGTTACGAAGGTTTTATTGCAAGTAATACAGTAATGCTTGGCGAAGAACTAAAAAACGAAGCAGGCAATTATTTAAAAGCATCTGCAAAACATTTGGGAGATGAAAACATTAAAACAGCAGTGCTGGAGGGAAACATAGCTGATGCCATACTGGAGTATTCAAAAAAAGAAGAGGTAGATTTAATGGTGATGGGTACGCACAGCCATAGCGGCTTATACAAATTATTTATTGGCGATGTGGCAGAAAAAGTTTTAAAACATACCAGCATCCCTCTATTAATTATCCCTAATAAAGAAGAACAGGTTTCTGCAGATAAAACAGAAGCGCCATTATAATATCCACCCATATTTTACAGCAGCCATTTATATTATCATGCTGCATTACTATGTGTAAATTTTAAAATACAATCTTAGTCTAACAAATATTTTAAAGCTGATTACTGATTTTTTTTATTAGTAATTCGTCACATCAAACTAACTTTTTATTTAATGCAAAATCAACACTCCATTTTACAGGTGCTGGAGCTCAATGTATTTTATGATTCTTTTCAGGCAGTAAAAAATGTTTCGTTTGATGTAAATGCAGGAGAAATTTTTGGCTTGCTGGGCCCAAATGGTGCAGGAAAAACAAGTACTTTAAGTGCAGTAGAAGGCTTACTGATACCACAGTCTGGCAATATTACGGTAGCCGGTTTCAACAGAAATAAAAAGCCCTTACATGCCCGTGCAAATATTGGTGTTCAATTGCAAGCCACCAGTTTTCAGCCAGAGTTAACCGTTAGCGAAATTATAACACTCTATGCAGGCATTTATGGTGTAGAGATGACAAAAGAAAAACTTTTAGGTATCTTATCTGATATAAAATTAGCAGATGCTGCTTCCAAACGCTTTGGCCAGCTTTCTGGCGGACAACAGCAAAGAGTTTCACTCGTTATTGCTATGATACATAACCCCCCGCTTGTTTTGCTTGATGAACCTACCACGGGTCTTGATCCGCAATCCCGCAGGCAACTTTGGGAGCGTATGGAAAGTATGCGTGCCAATGGCCATGGCATTTTGCTTACTACTCATTCTATGGAAGAAGCCGAAGCAGTTTGCGACCGCATTGCCATCATGGACCATGGAAAAATTATTGCCATAGACACACCGCAGTTATTAATGGATAAGCACCGTAACGATGCAGAAGTTGTTGCAGCTTCCCGAAAAGGAAAAATAACTTTAGAAGATGTTTTCATCGGACTAACGGGTAGCGATATCCGCTCATAAAAAAATTTATCTTATGCAAACTATTATACCCAGCACTTCCAAAGCCTTAACATCTTTGCTGCGTGCAGATTTTACAACCCAATGGCGTAACCGCAGATCGGTTATACTTGTGTTGCTTGTTCCTGTAATTATTCTTATCTCCTGGAAAGGCGTAATAGATAAGCTGGGCGGAGCTTTTGCGCTTTCCAACTGTATCACTATAGGCCTTACTGCGGTAGGATTAATGGGCTATTCAAATGCCATTGCCCGTGACCGTGATAAAGGAATTTTTCAACGGCTGAGAGTAGCGCCCGTTCCTGTATGGTCTATTATGGCAAGCAGGCTGCTGGTGCAGTTAGCCATGATTTTATTGGTAACCACGGCGGTGTTTGCAGCGGGGCATTATTTTGATAAAGTTACCCTTACCGCCGGGGCTTATACCATGGGTTATTTAATGTCTATTGTGGGTGGCGCATTGTACCTTGGTTTGGGGCAAGCTATTGCAGGCCTCATTAAAAATGCAGAAACTGTAAACAGCACCACCCGCCTTGTATATTTTGTTTTTATTATGGTAGGCATGTTTGGCGATCTGGGAATGCTGGGCGACACCATAAATAATATTGTAAAATGGTCACCTTATGGTGCGGTAAAACATATTATTTCGTCGGCGTTGCAGCCGGGCACCTGGTCATCCGAAACATCCATTTATTTATTGGTAACTATTGGTTATGCGTTGATATTTTCTGTGCTTGGCATTAAATGGTTTAAATGGAACAGCAGTAAATAATAAAATTTGGCAATGGTTTTTGTTCCGGTCAGCATAAGGATTATTTAACTTTATCAGGATAGTTTATCCTGAGCAACTAATGGCAGTAACAGATTATTCAGCAATTCGGGAAACTTAAAAAAAATAAAATTCTTTAAAACGCAAACAAATAGTTAAGCAATTAAATTTTACTTTTAAAAATGAAATCTTTAAAACTCTTTATGCTCATCCTTGGCTGCAGGCCTGCAAACAGGCTTACTGAGCAGCATGATATTTTTTTTGGTATCGGTTACAATTTGAAAGATCTTATACCCGCTATGTTTCAGTTTTGGCCCGAAGCCAAACAAAAAATTCATATAGATGCCTGGCGGGAAGTAACACAGGCTGACGGTTATACGGTACAAATAATACCCCGCCAGGATGCAACACAATCAGCAAAAACAAAATTATTTTTTATTAACCTTGGTGGTTATAAGCCCGGCGAATTTGAAGAATATCATTATAAGATGTTAGTAGCAGCCGATGATAAAGGAACAGCCATAAAAAAATCGAAAGAAACTGCTTTTTATAAACACACCGGCTTTGCAGGCGCCACATCGCATATAGATGATAAGTATGGTGTAGATATAGATGACCTGCATGAAATACCCGATATTCTTTCCGATAATTTTAAAAAAAAATACAGTGTTCAGCTTACACCAACCATTGCTGTAAAAGAAGATGAATTACATATTGGTTATCTGCCTTTGAGTAAATTAGCAATGGTTTAAAAAAATTACAAAATCTATCAGTATCATGTTACAACAAATAGCGCCCTGGTTTGGTTACCTGGCATCGCTGTTATTAATCATTTCTCTGATGGTAAATAACGGGCTGCAATTCAGGTGGTATAATACGCTGGGCTGTTTTGCTTTTATAATATATGCGGTTATTATCCATGCATTTCCTGTACTGCTTACAAATGCCATTTTGCTTGCTATTAATTTATTTTATCTTATCAGGATATACCGCAAAAAAGAAAATTTTGATCTGTTGGAATTTACAGGAGAAGAAAAAATGGCAAAAAATTTTTAGTCTTTTACCAAAAAAATATCAAAGATTATTTTCCAGACTTTAATGTATCGTGCATACATGGCAACCTTAATTTCGTGGTAACCAGAGACCTCGTTATTGCTAATATATTCAGTGCTGTACTCTCCGTTAATGGTGATGCCGAAGTGCTGCTCAATTACACAGTAGAAAAATACAGGGATTATAAAGTAGGGTCTTTCATTTTTGAAAAAGAAAAAGATTACCTGGTATCAAAAGGAATTAAACGCATTGTTTACAAAAAGGGATCCAACACAAAATATGAAAAATTTTTAAAAATTATGGGTTTTAATAAGGAACCCGGCGGTATTTTTGTGAAGGTTTTATAAACGGATTTCCTGGATTATACCATAAAGTGGTGGGCTAATTTAAAAGGATGAAAAAAATTATTGCACTACTGCTTTATCTTTTGCATTAAGCTCAGTAATATAGTATCGCTTAATACAACAGATACTGGCTTCATCAATCACGTCTATCAGGTTTTTAAAAGTAGCTTTTCCCGAAGGTTTAATGATAAGTATGCAATCATCTTTATGTCTTAATGCCAATACATTTTTTTTCTTTTGCGTTAATATATCTCTGATGCCGGCAGCAGACCAGTCAGTTGTTTTATATTGGGCATTTGCATCTATTCCTTCATAATAATACAGCCTGTTCTCTTTACCCAATACTACTGTTACAGCACAGGTTTCACAAACAGGGTCAAAGGTTGAGGACTTATCATTTGGTATATTTAAATTCATTGCCTTTGCCTGGGACATTGTGCTGGTGAAAACAAAAAAAGTAATTAATAAAAAACCGAGGTCAACCATTGCTGTTAAATCTACCCTGGTACTTTTTCTGTTAATTCTTTTTAAATGAATATTTTTTTTGCTTTGGGTTTTAGTAATTTCTGCCATAAAATATTTTTAATGAGATTATATAAGTTTACTATTCCACAAAAAAAGCATAAAAAAACCTCCTGAGTTTCAGGAGGTTTTTTATCTATTTAGAAAAAATTATTCTGCTGCTACCACAAAAGTTATTGGCTGGCGGCGGTAAGCATTTACATTACGGCCATTTTGTAAGGCCGGGGTCCATCTGGGCCCTTTCCTTATAATCTTTACCGCTTCTTCTTCCATTCCGTAACCGAATTTTGTTTCAGATACTACATCACTTATACTTCCATCTTTGCTTACAATAAAACGAACAATAACAGTATAAGTACCTTCAGGCGCACTATTCTCTACCGGTGTGTTAGCATTCAGGTTTTTAGTAAGATAGTTTCTCCATGCGCCGTTACCGCCCGGAAATTCAGCTTCTACTTCTACCTTATTAAATACTTTATTTTCATCATCCGCTACCTTCTCCACTACCTGCGAACCTTTATCTTCTACCGGTGCCTGCACAATCTGTGTCTTATTTTCACTCTCTACCGTTTTTGTACTAATTTTCTGATCTTCTTTAATCTCTTCAATTTTTTCATCGGGCTTTACCTCTGCATCTTTTACAATTTTAGGGGGGGTAAATTTTACCTGGTTCACTTCTGGTGGCGGTGGTGGCTTTGGTGGCGGTGGTGGTGGTGGTGGTGGTGGTGGCTCATTATTTTTAATTGTAGCCATTTCCACATCTTTCACATTCAACTCATCTTTAGAGATCCGGCTGCTGATATAATTTGCAAAAATAGAAGCAAGAAAAACCAATAACAATAAACCAGCAGTGATAACCAGGGCTTTTTTTAGCCTGCCGTTATATGTCTTTCTTAATTCATAAGCGCCGTATGATTTATTTTTACCTTCAAAAATAATATCAAGTACATCAGCGGTTAATATTTTATTTGCTTCCATTTATAATCTCTTTGGTTATTTAGATTCAAAATTGTATCAATTCCACAAATTATTTTATACCGTTTGCCTCCTCTGTTTTCTTTATCAACAGTTCTTCTGTAGGCGTCATATCCACTTCGGCATAGTGACCCGGGGGTACTGCAGAAATAGTCATTTCATCCAGGATATCAATAGCATTTTTAAAGGTAGATTTTTTGTCGGATTTAATGATATACATCAAATCGCCAATTGGGGTAGCATTTTTTTTATCTACAATTAACTTACGGATATCTTTAAAGTTGGTGCTTTTAAATTGTTCGCTTAGTTTATCAGCTTCCAACTGCCCAAAATAATAATACACCTGGTCGCTTCTGCCCAACAGGACAGTCATAGCCCCGGAGTTTTTTACTTTTAGCTGTTGGGTGCTGTCATCTTTTGGTTCATTCATATTCATGGCCGTAGATTGGCTCATAGTAGTAGTGAACACAAAGAAAGTGATAAGCAGAAAACCAAGATCAACCATTGGTGTAAGATCTACACGGGTAGATTGTTTTTTTGATTTCTTGACGCCGGGGCCCTTTTTATGGCCCCCGCCCGAAGTATCTAATTCTGCCATGTCAGTAATTTTTTATTGAATGGATATAAATTATTTTTTTGAACTATTGTACAACTCAGATCCAACCGGTACGGTTTCACCATTTGTAACAATCCGGAATTTGAAGATATCATTTTTTTTAAAGGCTTCTTTTATATTTTTAAATACCGGGTAAAGAGCCGCATTATCTCCCTTTACCAAAATCATCTGCTCCAGTTTGCTCTGATCGCCGCCTGCATAAACATTGGTAATGCTACGCATCCAGTCGGTTATTTCATTATTGGTACTATCTGTAGGGATACCTGGGAGTTTTTCTGCTGCAATCGGGCTGCTTAATGCCAGCGAATTTTTGATCTGGTTTAAGGGTAAGCCGATAAATTCCGTCTTATTCCATTTAGCCAATTCTGCACCTGAAAGATTTAACCCTTTTGAAGTATTGATATTGTTTAAAATATCCGCCTTCTTGGTTTCATCACCCAACATTAAAAATGCTTTTCCATCTTTAGTAAGTGTGATGATAATCGATTTATCCGGCACTGCTTTGGAAGAAACCGAAGATGGTGTTTGCACAGCAAGAACTTCAGGAGGCTTTTGCTTTGTAGCCAGAATAAAAAAGGTTAACAGCAAAAAAGCAACATCGCACATCGCCGTCATATCCACGGATGTACTTTTTCGCGGTATTTTAATTTTCGGCATAATTAATTATTTTATCAGTTATTGTTAGATGATAATTGGAGTTTTTTCCACAAAATTATTTGTATAAAGAAGCAAAAGTTTGTGTTAAAGTAAAACCTGATTCATCTATACCATAAGTAATACCATCAATTTTTGTCGTAAACATATTATAGAATACAATTGCAAAGGCCGAGGTACCAATACCCAATGCCGTGTTGTACAAGGCCTCCGATATACCTATTGATAACTGCGCCGCCGCACCGCTGCCACCGCTATCTGCACCCAAACCAGCAAAGGCACGTATCATTCCGATTACAGTACCCAGTAATCCGATCAATGTGGCTACCGAAGCGATAGTGGAAAGAAATACCAGGTTTTTTTCCAGCATTGGTAATTCAAGAGATGTGGCTTCTTCTACTTCTTTTTGTATGGCTAAAACTTTTTGCTCAATGTTTAATTCTGTATTATTGATCATGTCTTTATAGCGGTGTAAACCTGCTTTCATCACATTACCTACAGAACCTTTTTGCTTATCGCACTCTGCCAAAGCTGCATCTACATTTTTATTGGCCAGATGATATTGCACTTTGCGGATAAAATCTGCATTGTTGCCGGTGCCATTTGCTTTTGCAATAGTCATAAACCTTTCAATAACAAAAGTGAGCATGGTTAAAAATGTACCGATCAAAATTGGTACAATGATACCACCCAGGTACATTTTACTTAGGGCAGTGTGTGGTCCTACTCTGTCTGGCCAGAAACCACCTGCTGTTGCTTTATCAAAATTGCTTGCGTTACCCAATACAAATCTCCAGATAATGTAACCAAGTAATATACACACTACCGGTGCAATAAGAGAAATTGAATTGCTTGATTTTTTTGCCTGAACCGATGTTACCGGTTTTACTGTTGCAGTTGGTTTTGTTTCTGCCATAAAAGTCAAATTTTAGAAAGTGAAAATTTTAATTACTTTTTGTTTTTTAATTTTGATTATACAATGCTAAGAAAAAATAAAATAGGAATAATAATTTTCTGAGGGTAATTTAAAACGGAACGCACAAGTTAATAAAATAAATGAAAGTAAACACCTCTTAAAAATAATTTTTTTATTTTTTAAAACCAAGCGGTTTTAATTTAATAATTAATAATTTAGTCTGCAAATAGAGGCCAATTGATAAAAATTTACTCGTACCTGAGCGCAACAATCGGATCTAATTTAGACGCTTTGAATGCCGGGTACAGGCCAGATACCAACCCAACGAACGAACATACAAAAATGGCCGAAATTACCCATCCCCAGGGAACCACAAAACCGGTATGGAGTAACAGGGCTACCAGATTGCCCATTAAAATACCTGCAATTATACCTGCAACAGCGCCCATCAGGCTTATTAAAACAGATTCAAATAAAAACTGCGACCGGATATCTTTTTTGGTAGCGCCGAGGGCTTTTGAAAGGCCAATTTCTTTAGTGCGCTCATTTACAGCCACTAACATTATATTCATGAGGCCAATTGCTGCTCCTATTAAGGTAATAAAAGCAATACCTATGGTTCCTTTTTCTAAAAATCCAAGGTTGGTAAGCAGAGATTCGGCTATACTGTCGCTCTTATCAATATAAAAATTATCATCATCTTTTACATCCAGTTTGCGTATGGGCCTGAAAGTTCCTTTAGCCTCGCCGGTAGCTACATCCATCAGCTTTAAATCGGTAACCATTACCGCAATATTATAAGAATTATTTTGGGTAGAATACAGCCTGCGGATATTATTAAAAGAAGTAACAATTACTTTACCTGTATTAAAAAAAGCACTGGAGCCTTTGTCTTCCAGCACGGCTATTACCCTGTAAGGAATATGATCTACGCTTACTACAGCATCTACCGCTCTGGCGTTATTATCAGCAAATAATTTTGTAGCTACACCATTGCCCAGCATACATACATTACCGCCGGCCTCTACTTCTACTGGCGTAAAATTTCTGCCATAGGCAATTTTATATCCATTCAGTTCCAGATAATTTTCATCTCCGCCATACACATTTACATCAGGATTTGTTTTTTTACTTCCGGTGTTTACTACAATCCCCGCCGGGCCACGCAATGCTATGCTTACTTTAGCCCCCGGAAAATTATAGCGCTCTTTAAATTGTTTTGACTCTTCATAACTTATAGGAATGCCATTGTTAGAATTTTTTTGTTTCAATGAAGATTTATTCGACTTTGTAGTATTACTCCTTCTTCCCCCGCCGCCAAAATTCATATTTCTTTCTTTGTATCTGAGGCTGAAAGCATTGGCACCCATAGTGGAGAAGCTGCTGGTAAGGCTGTTGCTGGCTGCTTTAATGGCGGTAATTATTAATATCAATGCAAAAATACCCAGCGCCATAATTATAACAGTGATGGATGTACGCAATTTATTGCTCCTGACATTCTTCCAGGAAAGCCTCAATGAATCTTTGTTTGTCATTTGTAAAAATATTATCCTAAAGATAATGCCGTAACAAACATGCGGTAAAAATTTTTATAAACGGCAAACAGTTATCAATGATACATCCAGCCAAGAATTAACTCAGGATAAATACCCAGTACAATAATGAGGACGGCTGTAATAACCAGTAATATTTTAAAGGCCGGGGTTATACCGGCATTATTTATAACAGCAGCAGATGGTTCTTTAAAATAAATGGCCTGTATAATTCTAAAATAATAATAAGCACTAATGGCTGCAAATACAACCGCTACAATCACTATCCAGAAGCTATGACCATTTTGCACGGCTGCCAGCAGCATATAAAATTTACTTTGAAAACCGGCAGTAAGTGGGATACCGGTAAGGGATAATAAAAAGATGGTGGCAGTAATTCCTAATACCGGATGGGTTTTTCCCATCCCGTTAAACCCGTCAATGGTATAATCGCTCATTTTTATGAGAATGGCAAAAATGCCAATGGTAGCCAGGCTGTAAGCAGCCGAATATAAAATTAAGCCCTCTTTGGCACGGTCGTTTAAAGCAAATAATGCCAGCATCATAAAACCGGCCTGGGCAATGCTGGAGTAGGCCAGCATCCGTTTTACGCTTTGCTGAAATACCGCTGTTATATTCCCGACTAATAAAGTAGCTACAGTAATAAATGAAATCAATGTTTGCCATTGGCTTTGTACCTGCCCAAAAGCATTTTCGAACAACCTGATAAAAGCAAAAAATCCGGCTACTTTTACTATCGTGGCCATAAAAGAAGTAAACACCGTAGGTGCTCCATCATACACATCCGGTGCCCAGAAATGAAAGGGGGCAGCAGAAACTTTAAACGATAAGGATATCATTAAAAGCACCAGGCCTACAGTAATCATCACCGGCATTGGCCCGGTACCCAATTGAATATTATTAATGTAAAAAGAGGCATTGGTATTGCCGCCGTAAATAAAGGCAATGCCCATAAGCATAATGCCGGTAGAAAAAGCGCCCATTAAAAAATATTTTAAAGAGGCTTCGTTGCTTTTTAAATTTCGTTTATCGCTACCCGTGAGTATATACAATGGAATGGAAATAATTTCTATCCCGATAAATAATAACAACAGGGTATTGTAAGTAGCAGACAGTGCTACACCGCAGAGTACGAAAAATATCAACGCAAAATATTCGCCAACATGCTCACCCACTTTTTCTATATCCCTGCCGCTGAGCATAAAAAATAATGCGGTACAGCCAAACACCACTTCTAAAAAAGTGAGGTTAAAGCTATTGACATTAAGCATCTGCATACTGTCTATATTAAAAAAAGGACGCCCGGTATATAATTCAATTCCGTTGGTAATACAAAGCAGCAGTATGCCCACCAGAGCAAGATATTTTGGAGTGGTTTTATTGCTGATAAACACACCGGAAAACATCATTACGATACCCCAAACTGCTGAAAATATAATTGCGTTCATAATTTTATTCTAATAATATTTTTTACCGTCTAACTGTCTTTTCAACACTATCTCTTAGAAGGGCATTGCAGGCATATTTATTTTACAATGGTCACTAAACTATTTACAGCATGCTTTGTAAGTTCTATCAGTGGCTGCGGATAAATGCCTGCAATAAAAATTAAACAGACAATTACTGCTAAAGCTATTTTTTCATTTGATGAAATATCTTTCATTGTTTCTGTTACCGCATTGGTGTTGCCATAAAAAACTTTCTGAATCATATTGAGTGTATATACTGCTGCCAGAATAATACTGATAGCCGCCACAAAAGTGTACCAGCTATTAAACTGGTATAATCCACTAAACATCAGAAACTCCCCAACAAATGCATTGGTAAGCGGCAGGGCAATATTTGCCAAAGCAATTATTACCAAAAATATGGTAAGTACAGGTGCTTTTTGTGCCACACCGCCCAATTGAGAAATATTTTTTACACCCGTTTTTCTTTCTATTAAATCTATTACAATCCACAGCCCTATTATATTTATACCATGATTAAACATCTGCAGCATTACCCCCTGTACGCTTATATGGTTCATGGCAAAAATAGCCGCACACATTAAACCAATATGAGCAATAGAAGAATAAGCCACCAGTTTTTTTAAATTGTCCTGCACCAAAGCAATGCAGCTTGCATAAATAATTCCGATGATGCAAAGTATCATCACTGTATGGCTGAAGTGAGCTGTGGCCAATGGAAATATCGGCACCAGCCAACGGATTACGCCAAACAAACCCATTTTTACCATAATACCGCTTAGCACCATTGTAACCGAAGTGGGTGATTGGTCATACGTATCGGGCTGCCAGGTATGAAAAGGAAACACCGGCATTTTTACCGCAAAAGCAACAAAAAATAACCAGAATAACCAGTTTTGCTCTGTGGCATTAAGCCCTGCATTTAAAAAAGAAGAAAGTGCAAAGGAATGTGCTGCATAAGTGCCATCTTCAAAAGTACGGCCTGGTGTATGCAGGTAAACATAAATAATGCCGGTGAGCATAAGCAATGAGCCGGCAAACGTATAAACGAAAAATTTAAAAGTAGTCTGTATTCTTTTTTCGCCGCCCCATATACTGCACAAAAAATAAACAGGTATTAGTGCAAGCTCCCAGAAAAAATAAAACAGCAGCGCATCCAGGGCGCAAAAAACACCCATAAGCCCGGCCTGTGTAAGCAGCATCAGCCCAAAAAAAGATGCCGGGTTTTTTTGTTTGGTATTATAGGTAGCAAGAAATATTATTGGAAACGCAACAGCAGTAAGCAATGTAAGCAAACGGCCTGTACCATCTAACCCTACGTAAAAAGTATTGCCTATATATTTTAGCCACACATAACTTACATTATTATAGATGGCATATTTATCATCAGCATAAAAGAGGCTTATTAAAGAAACAGCCAATGTAATAAAGGAAGCAAATAGTGCTACATTTTTTGCAGCATTTTTTTTGCCCAGAAAAAAACAAATAATACCGGCCACAAAAGGCAGCCAGATAAACAATTCAGGAAATGTAAAATAAGTACCCAGCATTTAATATTTTTTTACAGAAATAATTGAATGATAAATAAAACCAACATACCAACAACCATCAACAATACATAAGCGCCTACCTGGCCACTTTGCAACCAACGTATCTGGCGGCTTCCATAATTAACAGCTTTCCCAACTCCATTTACAATTCCATCAATTCCTTTTTTCTCAACAACATTATTAAAAAATACTGCTAATGATTTTAACGGGCGTGTAATTACTGCAGCATACAATTCATCTACATACCATTTATTTTCCAGTACCTTACTGATACCAATAGACGCAGTAGTAGTTTTTTGATACCTGCTGAATTTTCGCCAGGCATATATCAATGCAATAAGCGATAAACTTACAGAAACAATCATCAGCATCCATTCTGTAGAGTGGTTTAATGCTGATTTTTGTTCCATAGCTGTGCTTTGTGCAAATACAGGGGCCAGAAAAATTTCCAGTTTATGCCCGCCATGTATAAAAATTTCCGGAATGCCAACCCAACCACCAACAACGGCCAGCAAAGCCAGTATAATCAGTGGAAACGTAATAGCAGCAGGGCTTTCGTGCAGGTGATCCTGCTGCTCATGTGTACCACGGAATTTTCCTAAAAAAGTCATGCCATATAAACGGAACATATAAAAAGCCGTCATTACTGCACCCGCAACCCCGATAGCCCAATACACCGGATTTTTTTCAAAAGCCGCTGCAAGTATTTCATCTTTAGAGAAAAAACCAGAGAAAGGCGGTATGCCTGCAATGGCAATACATCCCAACAAAAATGTTAGGTGCGTAATACTCATGTATTTTTTTAAGCCACCCATATTGCGCATATCCTGCTCGCCACCCATCGCATGTATCACACTGCCGGCGCCAAGAAATAATAATGCTTTAAAAAACGCATGTGTCATTACATGAAACACAGCACCGGTGTAAGCACCTACGCCTAAGCCTAAAA
>JANLQE010000347.1:0-7083 GCA_031367625.1 Bacteroidota bacterium | reverse complement strand
GGATGTTTTACGGTAAGTGATGCTGCAGTTTCTGCCGCCAGGTTATCCAGTTCGGTGGTGCTAACGCCATCGTACAAACCTTCAATAACTTTTTTAGCTACATCTACGGGGTTTACAAAACGCCTGTCCAGCCCATAGCTAAGCTTTTCTATGCGTGCAGTTATTTTGTCAAATTTTACGCTTTCGTATTTGCCGTCTCTTTTAATTACCTGCATGGGATTTATGATTTGGGATGTGTTTTTTAATTTTTGATTTATGATTTGTGATTTCTATAAATCAGGTATTTCTATTTTTTTTTGATGTTTTTACTGTTGCAACAAAAATGCTCACCAGTTCATTTGCTTCTTTCAACAGTGGTTCTGTCTTTTCTTTTAATAGAAGATTTGCTTCTTCGCATATTTCCAGCCAGTACATAGATTCGTCTGCCTCTTCTATAACAATTTCTATTTTATAAATAAAGTCTGCAGTGGACTTCCCTCTTGTTGCCGCCCGATAGTTAGCTCCCACTGAACCAGCCGATCTTATTAACTGCTTTGCCAGTTCAAACCCTGCTGTATTTCTTGGTAAAAAATCACAAACTTTTATTACACCTATATGAAAATCTTTTGTGCGTTTTTTTAATTCTTCTTTTGTCATGTCAAAACGATTAGATTCAGCTTGTAAAATTTGATTTTCAAAAAATCACAAATCATACATCACAAATCATACATCATCAAAAGTCTTCATCCACCGAAAACGCCTGCTCTTTATTACCACCGATAACACCGGATTTTTGATAATCTCCCACACGTTTTTCAAAGAAATTTGTTTTGCCTTCTAAAGAAATCATTTCCATAAAATCAAAAGGATTGGTAGCGTTAAACATTTTTGGATAGCCCAGTTCCTTCAGCCAGCGGTCGGCAACAAATTCTATGTATTGTTTCATCAGGTCGGCATTCATACCAATTAATTTTACCGGCAATGCTTCGCTGATAAATTCTTTTTCTATTTCTACTGCTTCTTTGATGATGCCGTAAACTTCATCATGGCTTAGTTTGCTGCTGAGCATGCTGTAGAGCAGGCAGGCAAATTCGCAATGCAGGCCTTCATCACGGCTGATGAGTTCGTTGCTGAAAGTAAGGCCAGGCATCAGGCCTCTTTTCTTTAACCAGAAAATAGAGCAAAAACTTCCGCTGAAAAAAATACCTTCCACGGCGGCAAAAGCTACCAGGCGTTCTGCAAAAGTTCCGTTCTCTATCCAGCGCAGGGCCCACTCTGCTTTTTTCTTTACTGCAGGCACGGTATCAATGGCATGAAACAGGCGGTCTTTTTCTGCAGGATCTTTTATGTAAGTATCAATTAATAAAGCATAAGTTTCGCTGTGAATGTTTTCCATCATTATCTGGAAGCCATAAAAGCAGCGAGCTTCGGGCAATTGCACTTCGCTCATAAAATTCACTGCCAGGTTTTCATTTACAATACCATCGCTGGCGGCAAAAAAAGCAAGGATGTGAGAAATGAAATGACGCTCCCCATCGTTCAGGTTATTCCAGTCTTTCATATCGCTGCTCAGGTCTATTTCTTCTGCCGTCCAAAAACTGGCTTCATGCTTTTTATACTGTTCCCATATTTTGGGATATTTAATGGGGAGGATAACAAAACGGTCTTTGTTTTCTCTTAGTAGAATTTCATCTTCTTTCTGCATCATCTGATATTAATGGCGTTCACAATTTTTTTATTTTGGAGTAATGTGCCGGACTGATTAAGAAGGAAAGATTCCTCATCTGCAGTCTGTTTCAAGCCTTCACCCCGAAGCATTACAACTTATTTTTATTTATGGCAGGTCTTCTGACTTTCCCATTTTTTCTGAGCCTCCCAGGTGTTCCGTAAATCACCGGAACAGTAACAGTGGCGGTGGTTTTCAGAAAATAATTCCGCCTGCGGTGGAAGGGATTTACAGCTACTGGGATAGTTTCTGATTTACACCGGATTCCCATTTAATGCTTCAACAGTTAAATTGTTGCACTTACCATAAATACAATACAACATTACCAATCAATATTAAATTATTGTAAACTAATTATTCACCGATTGTTGATAAAAAATGGAATACAGCATGGCTGTACATCTTATAAAATTTTCACCTGTTTTGTGTGGAATGTTGATAACTAATATTGCCGGTAATGGGTTTTGATGTAAGGGCTTACTGACAGGACAGTTGAGGAGGAAATTATTTTTACGATCCTGTAATAAATATGGTTTAAGCATTTTTTGTTTAATACAAATCTGCGGCAATAAAATAATGATGCCAAAGGTTTTTTTGATAACCTCCAGCAAGTGCAGTTATTCTTTTAAATTAATAATAACCTTCGCATTTTTTTGTTCAGTAAAGGAAATAAAAACTTGTTTCCTGAAATCTTTTGGGGTGATAATAATGAGCGAAGTGTTTGGCGGAATGCTGCCCAGGTTATCTGCTACCATTACAATTTCATGATGCAGATGTTGAGCAACTATCTTGCAGATCAGGATGGTACAACTGGAAAATGAGAAGCTGTCTCAAAATAAAATTTCACAATAAGCAAACTGGATCAATACGGGATTAAAAAAAATATTCAGGCATTTTGTGAAATAAAATTACTTAGAGACAGCCCCTGGTGCTATGATTTTTACATTGGGCCAAACTTTGCCGCCCACTGCCTGAGCATTGTTATTTTTCCATCTTTATTAAACCACCATACTTCGTGTAAATCGCTGGTTTCTTTTTTACCATCGGCAAGGGTATGTTCTTCAGTACCCCAAACGCAAACAACGTTTTCATTCCTGTCATTGCTCCATAATGGTACAACGGCATGCAATGTGGACTTTGCGGTAACCTGGGTGCTCCTGAATTTTTTTCCGTCCGCTACGAATGCCTGTTTGCCCTTAGATATGTTTCCATCAGCAAACATGCCAACAATTGTGTCGGCAAAATAATTGTGCCGGTCTAACTGGTTATCATCCCAATCTTTCCATAAATCCAGTACCATTTTAGAATAGCTGTTGTTGCCGATTTTAAAATCTGCGGAGTAATCAGCTTTGTAATGCATCTCTGCATTCATTTTTTTATCTCCGCTTTGTGCCAAAACTTTATTACAGGCAATAGCAAAAGAGAATACCGCAAGGCAAGTAATGAAACGTTTCATAATTTAATTATTTAATGATGAAAAAAGAAGTACCTGTTTTTGGAGCGGTTTCGAAGCAGCGTATAAAGCTAAAATTTAAAACAGCCATTTCAAAGCATAATTTTTTATATCAGGTTAATTATGATTAGCAGCGCCATTTTTTACTGAGTCTGAACCTGAAAATATTTCTGTGTAGATGGAAAGAAGTGTACACCCGTTATCAGCAATAAAATTAATTGCTCCGGTAAATATTATTCCTGACTTAAAAATTAAATTTCTGTAACCCGTTTTCTTTTTGGTGATAACATTTCAGCAGGCAGGGCATTAATAATTTCTTCTTTCAGTACATCAATGATACGTTGCTTTACAAAATGATGGTAAGTAACAATGCTTATTTCCCTTACAGGAGCCGGAGTTTTAAAATGACGGACCTGTTTTTTTTCAGATGCAGTTAAGTCTTTGATGGCAAGTTCGGGAAGTATGGTTATGCCTTTATTGATATCTACCATTTTCTTTAAAGTTTCAATGCTTCCGGCTTCATATTCTAAATTACTTGTTTCCAGTTCTTTTTTTCTTAATTCGCAAAGGTTTAAAACCTGCGCTCTTAAACAGTGGCCTTCTTCCAGCAACCACAAATGATTGGTATTAATATCCGTGGTGGATAAAAATTTTTTCGTCATCAGTTTTTCTTCTTTTGAAGCATACACTACAAACTCCTCATAATACACCGGCAATTCTTTAATGGCAGCATTGTTTAGTGGGGTAGCCAGTATGCCTGCATCCAGATGATGGCGTTTTAATTTTTCAATAATCTGTTCGGTATTCAGCTCTGTAATTTTAATTTTAAGCAGCGGATATTTTTTTAAAAACCTGTTTAAAAATAAGGGTAACAGGTAGGGCGCCACTGTGGGAATAATGCCAATTTTCAATTCACCTTTCAGTTCACCTTTCAATTCCTGTATTACTTCTTTCATACGTTTGGCTTCCTGCAGAATATTTTTTGCCTGCGCAATTACTACTGTTCCGGCTTCGGTAGGCACCACCGGTTGTTTGCTTCTGTCAAATATTTTTATTCCTAATTCCTGTTCCAGTTTCTGAATCATCATGCTTAGTGTGGGTTGTGTAACAAAACACTTTTGGGCTGCTGTCGCAAAATGGCGGTAGTTGTCCACGGCAATGATGTATTCTAACTGTTGCAGATTCATGCTTATAGATATTTTCTATACGAAGATAGAAAATATCACTTTGATTGATAAAAATATTATGGTACATTCACCACAGAAAAAACTATTATTATGAACAAAGATCAAAGTCATAAACTTACTACTGCTTCCGGGCAGCCGTTTACACAGAATGAAAACACCATGAGTATTGGTGCAAGAGGCCCTTTGCTTTTACAGGATTACATCCTGCACGAAAAGATGGCACACTTTAACCGGGAAAGAATTCCTGAACGGGTAGTTCATGCAAAAGGTACAGGCGCCTTCGGTACCCTTACCATTACGCATGATATTTCAAAATATACCAAAGCAAAACTGTTTAATAAAATAGGTAAGCAAACAAAACTTTTTTTACGCTTCTCTACGGTAGGTGGCGAAAAAGGGAGTGCCGATACCGAAAGAGATCCAAGAGGGTTTGCTATAAAATTTTATACCGAAGATGGCAATTGGGACCTGGTAGGAAACAACACACCCGTTTTCTTTATAAAAGACGCTAAAAAATTCGGAGACTTTATTCATACCCAAAAAAGAGATCCAAAAACGAATTGCAAAAGCCCAGCTATGATGTGGGATTTCTGGAGCCTTAACCCCGAAAGCCTGCACCAGGTAATGATTTTAATGAGTGACAGAGGAACTCCTCATGGCTACCGGCACATGCATGGTTTTGGCTCACATACTTTTAGTATGATAAATGCAAACGATGAAAAAGTATGGGTGAAATTTCATTTTAAAACCATGCAGGAAATAAAAAATTTCACCAATGATGAAGCCGCTGCAATGAAAGGCATGGATCCTGATTTTGCGCAGCGGGATTTGGTAGAAGCTATAGAAAATAAGGATTTTCCTAAGTGGGCTATGCACATTCAGGTAATGACCCATGAACAGGCAGAAGCTTTTCCATTCAATCCGTTTGACCTTACTAAAGTTTGGAGTCACCAGGATTTCCCCTTAATTGATGTGGGTATTCTGGAGCTGAATCAAATTCCTAAAAATTATTTTGGCGATGTAGAACAAAGTGCATTTGCACCTGCTCATGTGGTGGATGGTATTTCTTATTCGCCTGATAAAATGTTGCAGGGCAGGTTGCTTTCTTATCCCGATGCCCAACGCTACCGCCTGGGAGCAAACTATGAACAGATTCCTGTAAACAGATGCCCGTATATGGTGGCTAATTATCAGCGTGACGGTCAGATGCGGGTGGATGGAAATGGGGAAGATGCAACTAATTATTTCCCCAACAGCTTTGATGATATTTATGTGGATGAAAGTTATAAAGAGGCTCCCATGTCTTTAGAAAGTAATATTGCCAACTGGTTTGATCGCAATGGCGAAGGGGATAACGACCACTACACCCAGGCAGGTTTGTTATTTACCAAAGCAATGAATGATTATGACCGGCACAATCTTGTATCAAATATTGTTGGTGCTATGAGTGGTATCAGCGGAGACAAAAAAGATATTATCATTAACCGGCAGTTATGCCATTTCTTCCGTGCCAATGCAAATCTCGGAATGGCTGTAGCCAAAGGTTTAGGGGTAAATATAGATGCGGTGATGAATGATTTGAAACACGAACATGAACCGGTTACAGTATAAATAATAAAAAGAAAACGGCATTACTGCCGTTTTCTTTTTTAATAAAAAACGAAATCTATTTTTGAAATCCCAGATTCACCCGCCTTACTTTACATTATAAAAAATTGCCAAAACCCTTTGCCAGATTTTAAAATCCCCTTATCTTTGCGCCGCTAAAAGGTGAAGCAGTATATGGATGAAGCGGTACTTATTTAGCATTATATGAGAGCATAATCAGTCATATCAATAACACACCCCAAACCCCTAAACGGGCTTTCCTTCGGGTGTACACTGCTTTCAGCAGTAATAAATAAAAAGATTTAATTAATAACATCCTTTTCCCCATTAGGGGTTAGGGGCAAACAAACAACAATGGCAGATTTACGTTATCAACGAAACTTTGGTATTGCCGCTCATATTGATGCCGGTAAAACCACTACCACCGAACGTATTCTTTATTATACCGGGGTAAATCATAAAATAGGCGAAGTGCATGATGGCGCCGCTACCATGGACTGGATGGCGCAGGAACAGGAAAGAGGTATCACTATTACCAGTGCGGCCACTACCTGCTTCTGGAATTTTCCGATGGTGCAGAACCAAAAAACGCCGGATACCAAACAATACAAATTCAACATTATTGATACCCCCGGCCACGTGGATTTTACTGTAGAGGTAGAGCGTTCTCTTCGTGTACTGGATGGTTTACTGGCTTTGTTTTGCGCCGTAAGTGGTGTAGAGCCTCAAAGTGAAACTGTTTGGCGCCAGGCCAACCGGTACAAAGTACCCCGTATTGGTTTTGTAAATAAAATGGACCGTGCCGGTGCCGATTTCTTAAATGTGGTAAAACAAATTAAAGAAATGCTGGGCGCTAAATCTGTGCCGCTGCAATTACCTATTGGTGCCGAAGATAATTTTAAAGGCGTGGTGGATTTAATTACCATGAAGGGAATGGTATGGGATGAAGCAGGGCAGGGTATGACGTTTAATGAAGTGCCTATTCCCGATGATATGATGGAAGAAGTAAAAGAATGGAGGCAGCATTTAATTGAAGCCGTTGCCGATTACGATGAAAAACTATTGGAAAAATTCTTTGAAGATCCTAACACCATCACCGAAGATGAAATTCATGAAGCCATCCGCAAAGC
>JANLQE010000358.1:0-22407 GCA_031367625.1 Bacteroidota bacterium | reverse complement strand
AAAAAATTTTATTCAAAAAAAAAACCGCTTCAATTTAATATGAAACGGTTTTATCTAAAACTACAAAACCTATTTTAATTTCTATTTCTTCTACCGCCTTGATTATGCCTACCTCCACTTTGATTGCTATTGTAATTGCCTGAGTTTTCTCCTCTTTGCTGAACAGGGAGGTGTTCTACATTTTGTCTTTGTTCTTTTCGTGGTGCTGCAGGTACTTGTTCATTTACTTTTACTGGATTTAATAGGCAAAAAGGCAAAAGCTATCGCTAAACCGGGAGATAATCAGCGTGTGCTGTAAAATTGTTTCGCTTCTTTTACAGATGCGTCACAAATAGATTTTACCGGTAAAAAATTATTCCAAAAAAATTCTTCATTTAATTTTTCATATTCAATGGCATCTAAATATGGCTGCAGCATTTTATTTAACCCCATTACAGATATAGTAGTTTTCATGTTATGCGCCAACTGCTGCAAGCTGGTTATATCGCTGCTTTTCCACGCTTTTTCCATTGCCGTTAAATTATCTGGAATGGCTTCAATAAATTGCTCCGTTACTGTTTTTTCATAGCCGGTGTTTCCATTGCTTACTTCCATCATGTATTGCAGGTTGATGTATTTGTACTGGCTGGTATCAACATTTGCTATTTCTTTTTTTTGCAAAACATCAGCCACTTTTATATGGATAAATTGAGTAATCAATTTATGCAAAAGCTGTTCCCTTATCGGTTTTGAGATATATTCATTCATGCCATAGCTCAGGCATTTTTCCCTTTCGCCTTCAAGTGCATGAGCAGTCATTGCAATGATGGGAATATCTGATTTTAATTTATTTCTGATTTCCTGCGTAGCAGTATAGCCGTCCATTTCAGGCATTTGAATATCCATAAGGATAAGGTTATATTTTTTTAATATAAGTTTGTCAATAGCCTCTTTCCCATTGGTTGCTAAATCAAAATCTAATTGCCAGCTTTTGAATAAGTGTTTGATAAGGCTTTGGTTAATTTCATTATCCTCCACCACAAGTACACAAATGTTTTCAAAATCAGTTTTAATAATTGTACTGCTATCTGATAATGATATGGTGTTAATTTCTTCTGATGAAATTTTAAAAGGGATTACTAAATGAAAGCTCGTTCCCTTACCAGATTCGCTTTCTACAGTAATAGTTCCGTTTTGAAGTAACACAAGGTCATTAACAATAGAAAGGCCAAGCCCCGTTCCGCCATACTTTCGGGTAACAGAATCTTCTGCCTGTTGAAAACGTTCAAATACAGTTTGTAATTTTACTTTTTCAATTCCTATACCGGTATCACTTACTGTAATTCCTGTTTTTATTATTTTACCGTCACCAGCTTCGTTGATAATTTTAATTTCGATACTTCCCTTGCTGGTAAATTTTATAGCATTATCCATAAGGTTTACTAAAATTTGAGTAAGCCTTGTAGCATCGCCTTCCAAAATATCTGGTAAAGATTCATCCACTGCAACCAAAAGCTTTAATTGCTTTTCATCCGTTTTTGCTTTAAACATTATTTCAATAGATTGTACCAAATTGCGAATGCTGAAAGGGGCCGATTCAATTCGCATCATACCTGCTTCAATTTTTGATAAATCAAGGATGTCATTGATAATGGTTAGCAAATTTTCGCCAGATTTCAGGATGGTTTGAACATACAGCTTTGATTCGCTGTCAATATTTTTACTTTTCAATAAATTAGTAAAGCCCAGAATAGCATTCATAGGTGTGCGGATTTCGTGGCTCATATTGGCCATAAATTTCTCCTTTAATTTTGCGGCCTCCTTTACTTTTTTTTCTGAAATATTCAGTTGCAGAATTAGCTGGGTTTGTTTGCGAAGCGTAACTATTATAATCCAAAACAAAACTGCCCCGCTCATCAGTACAAGTAAAATCAGCGTAGTTCCTGAATTCAATGCTTTTCTTCCACTTTTATCAATATTTACAGTAACTTTTGCAAGAAGTTTGTGTCTTGAATTTTCAATAAAATGGGTAACCAGCCTTATAGAATCATTAAGCTCTTTTACCCTGCCGGATGCAATTAATACTGCTCCGGTATTTTTAGTTGAGGTATCCAGAATGGTTAAAGTATTTTTACCCAATAGTAATTTTTTATGAACCAGCAGGTCTAATACATCAATATATTTTACCGAGCTGTCATCATCAGAAATTTTTTGAAGGTTATCAATGTAGGATTGTATTGTTATAACTTTTATGTTATTATTTTTCTGGGTTGAAGAATCTTTAGCGTAAAGTACACTTCCGGTTCTATTATCCATCGAAACGATTGCCCTGTTCAAATCCCTTAAATTATTAGTTACATCAATCTCGGTCAATACTTTTTCATTGCCTTCAATAAGGTTGTTTACATTTTTAGCAGAGTTATACTGTACATAAATTAATAAAAAGTTGCCTGCCACAAAAGCGGCCAACATATAATAAATAATTTTTTTACCTGTCATTAAAAATGGATATGCTGCTAATTTAAATCAAATTCAGTTATTGCTGCCAGAAGGGGGAATCTTTAAATAATGGCGTAAGACAAAGAGGAGCGAAATGATACATAATGAAATACTCAAAAGCATAAATATCAGCTTTTCTGTGTTGATTCCGTTGTCAATCATTTTTAGCAGTAAAAAGGCAAGCAGCAATAAAAAAAATGTTGCAACAAAAAATAATATGGGGTAAATAATTTTCATTTTTAAAATAATTCAGTTACTTTTTTTTCGGGATTAAAGGCGGAAACATCAGATACCAGGACAGAAAATAGAAAAGAAGGAAAACAAAAAAGATAAAAACTTCAAGTATTAAAAAAGAAGCTATTACAATCAAACCTATATTGGAAGTATTAATAAAAAAATATCCCATTAAGATTAAGAAAAACGCTTCTGTGAAAAATAATATAGTGTAAATAATTTTCATTTTTAAAAGATTAAAGTGAAGCCCCGGCAGAAACCGGGGCCGTTTTCTAAAACTAACTGCTAATGAGAAAAAATTATAATAACTGTTTTTATTATTCCTTTATTTGAGGTATAAAATAATTACAGCGTAAAAGTAATACGGGATAAGCACGTAAATATTCAGGAAAAGACGAACAGAGGGAATCAGTCGCCCAAAAAGAAAAATCAATCGGTGAGGTTACAGAATATTCATCCGTTTATTTAAAGCAGCCCGGTAAGCATCAGCAACAGGTACGGGCTTTCCATTTATAACTAAAGCTCCATCCTGTATGGTATCAATTTTTGTTAAGGCAACAATATAGGAGCGGTGAACCCGGATAAATTTAGAAACCGGCAGCCTTTCTTCTACAGTTTTTAGTGTAGTGTGAATAGCGTAAAATTTTTGTAGCGTATAAAGTTTTACATAGTCACCCATTGCTTCGGCAAATAAAATATCATCTAATTTAAGCCTCCTTACAATGTTTGAATCTCTGACAAAGATAAATTCGTCTTCATTAATTTTTACTTCTTCAGTATTGCTCTGTATAATTTCTCTTGCTTTGTCTATAGCCTGTATAAACCGGGCAGGTATTACTGGTTTTACAATATAATCTGCCACGTTTAATTCAAAAGCTTCAGCTGCATATTCTTTTTTGGAAGTTGTGAAAATGATAACCGGCCTTTTAGCACCAAGATTTTTTGTAAGTTCCAAACCTGTCATACCGGGCATTTCAATGTCCAGCAAAATAAGGTCAACGGGTTGTTCCTGCAAAAGATTGTAGGCATCCATTGCATTGGCATATTCACCCACGAGGGTAATATCTTTAACCTGGCTGGCCAATTGCTTCATGGTAGTACGGGCAATCCTGTTATCGTCAACAATAATGGTATTCATATATAATTCAGTAATTTTAGGATAAGATTTAATGAAGATAAAATATTTTTAGTACCTGCTGCAAAATTGAAAGTTTAAACCCTAAGTTTACTATTCCTAAACTGTGCAATCAATTCCTTAAATTGCTTAACCAGTTCTTTAAAGTTTTAGCCTCCTTATAAACCATACTGCTGCTCATTATCCGGCAATCTTCTTCTATCAAAATAAATAAGTATATTTCTCTAGTTTTGTAGTTTCCAAAATACTGCTACTGCTGAATATTTTTTATAAGATTAATTATTTTACAAAATATACTATATTTAATGGATAGCCTTAGGTAAGCATCATATAAAAAATGCTGTTATAAAATGAACCGTGTTTACGGACTTAAATAAAATCGAATCTGCCGGTCTGCAAAAAACTTTAGTTGCCAACTATGGTGAAGATATTAACTACGGCAGTGGCGTAAACATTAAAGAAAGTGTATCTGGCACAGGGGGCAACCAAAATAGAAGCAACCGTATTTATCATATTGAAAACAATAAAATTATAAAAATATATTTCATTTTAATAACTGTAAACTACATTAACTAAATAAATAAAAAAATGAAAAAACTAACACTACTCATCATTACACTTTCTTTTACAGTATTAGTAAGAGCGCAGGATTCCACAGTATTTAATTTCACTTTAAATCATCTGGCACTTTCAGTAAAAGATGTAAACCGCTCTGCGGAGTTTTATAAAAAGGTATTGGGACTTAAAGAAATTACCAACCGAACCCAGATGGCGGGCATCCGCTGGATTTCTTTAGGTGAGGGTAAAGAGTTGCACCTTATTTCTATTTTAAAAGAAGAATTTAAAATTAATAAAGCCATACACCTTGCATTATCAACGCCTGACTTTGATGTATTTATTAAGGCACTTGATGAAATGAAAATAGCATATTCTGACTGGCCTGGCACCCCTCATACCATTAACAAACGTGCAGACGGAATAAAGCAAATTTATTTTCAGGATCCGGATGGTTATTGGATTGAGATAAACAGTGTGGGGGAGTAATGGGGTAAAACATTTTGGATAGAGCCGTTAAAGAGAATGAATTTTATTTTGTACTCCAGCTAAAGCTGGAGGTAATTCAATGCAGGAGCAATTGAAAAGATATGAATAATTGAAAGACATGAAAGAGTTTAGAATACGCATTATCAAGTGCCTGGTAATACAAGAGCAGGATACTTTAAAGTATCCTGCTCTTGTAAATTCATCATTATAAATTCAATTTATTTGCCATCTTTTTTAGGCTTGGCATCATTAATTTTTTGAAGTGCATTAACAGAGCTGTTAAGGAAAGGATATTTTTCTAATGCCAGTTTATAATATTTTTCAGCATTTTCATTATCCCCTGTAGTTAAATAAAATTCTGCCATTGAATCATAAGAATTTGCACCATCGGGATGAAGGGAAATATATTTTTGGAAATACTGTTTTGCCATTGCAGTATCTTTTTTCTGCTGCATATAATAGTATGCCATTGTATTATACATAGAGGCCTCTTCCGGAAACTGTTTTATATAATCCTCCGCTGCCTTAAACCGTTCTTCAGGCGTGGCACGGGTTACCACGTAATAGTTGGCAATCATAGATCCATCAGGGAACATGGTATGAAGTTTTGCCCAGATATCCCTTCTCATTTCGGGAGTATTTTTTTCATCTAACAGGCTTACAAATAATTTTTCGCCCTCCGTTTTAGTGGCAGCACTTTTTATTGCTCTGGAAGCATAGGCTTTCCGGGTTTCACCCGTGTTTATGTTTGACATAAAAACCAGGGCAACAGTAAAATCGGGATCTAACTTTAATGCCTCTGATAAATCACTGTACGCCTGTTCCATTTCTATGTTCATAAGATGCTTTGCTCCTTTACCTGCCAAATCTTTGGCCGCCTGAGATTTAGTGGTCCAGGTCATGGTCAACTTTTTATCATCCTTTTTTGATGCGGCTTTATTCTTTTGTGCAAAGCCGGTGGTAGCAAATAAAAACAAAACAATAACACTTAGGATTGTTACAATTCTTTTTTTCATAAAAAAATTTTAATGGTTAAAAAATATAAATAAAAGGTGTAATTGAGCAGCGGATGTGATGAAGAGATAAGTAGATAAACAAAATACCGTATTAATCAGAAAAATGCAAGTAAATAATTTCCTTAAGCACTTTGCCCAATCTCTTTAGCTGAATTGTAGGTATCAACAAATTTTAGCCGTCATTTAAAAGGGTTTAATCAATTTTTATATCAATTTTTGTATTTATTACATCGTTATTATTCATTCTTAACATATAAGGAAACATAATAGCCTTACCTTTACAAGCTAAAATATATTGAAGCAGGTTATTGAATAAATACATCCATAATCCTTCTCCTCTGCACTAATAAAATGAATCTGAAAAATACACGTATTGAAGTAATGCAATTTCTTGCACAAAAAATTGAAAGTATAATAGAAGAATTTCTTAAAAGCCCCGATACTAACTGGCAACCTTCGGACCTGCTGCCCGATAGTACTCATGAAAATTTTACGGCAGAAATAAAAAATCTTCAGGCTCAGTGCAAGGAATTACCGTATGATTATTTAGCCGTGCTTGTTGGCGATGTAATAACAGAAGAAGCGCTGCCTACATACGAAACATGGCTTATGGATATTGATGGCATCAATCAGTTAGAACCACAGGGATGGAGTAAATGGGTAAGAATGTGGACGGCAGAAGAAAACCGCCATGGTGATTTACTAAATAAATATCTATACCTCAGTGGCAGGGTTGATATGCGCCAGATGGAAATAAGTACACAATATTTAATATCCGATGGCATGCAGATTGGCGCAGCAAAAGATCCGTACCGCAATTTTATTTACACTTCTTTTCAGGAACTGGCCACTAATATTTCTCACCGCCGCACTGCTAGCCTGGCAAAAAAGCATGGCAACGATCAGTTATCAAAAATATGCGGGGTAATTGCCGCAGATGAAGCAAGGCACGCAAAAGCATACAAAAGTTTTATCACAAAAATTTTTGAAATTGATGCAAGTGAAATGATGCTTGCCTTTGAAGATATGATGCGCAAAAAAATTGTAATGCCGGCGCATTTTTTGCGCCAGAGCGGCGAAAAAATAGGCACTACTTTTTCGCACTTCAGCGATGCTGCACAGCGCCTGGGTGTATATACCAGTATTGACTATACGCGGATTTTAGAATCTTTAATAAAAGAATGGGACATTGCTAATATCGGGGGTATAAATGCTGCTGCCGAAAAAGCCCGTGATTATATTATGGCTTTGCCCCAAAGATTCAGAAACGTTGCAGAACGTGGCTTAAAAGCTCCTATTGAATACGAATTTAACTGGATAAAATAAATACTACCAGGCTGAATTTCATTTTAGGCTTTCAGTAACTATAGGGATGTGTCGGCTGAAATTAGTCTCCTGTCAACATTTATATTTAAGCCTTCGAAAGAAGGTTTTTTTATTTCAGCAATTTTAGATCTGGTTGCGCATATTTATACACCTTAAAATAAATGGTGGTTTTGGTTTGATACACACCTTCGTATTTACTTATGCCATCTACAAAATTTACCAGGTGGTTATTATCCCGGCACATTACATCTACTTCAAGATCATAATCGCCGGAGGTCATTGCAAGAAAACTTACTTCGGGCAGCCTGGCAATTTTTTGAGCCACTTTTTCTTTTAGCGTAGCGGGCCGCACAAATACGGCTATATGCGCATAACACCTGAAGCCAACTTTATCCGGATCCACCCGGCCGATAATACTGATGGTGCCATCCTCAATAAGTTTATTAAACCTGGTGCGTATGGTGCCAATAGAAACTTTTAAATTTTCTGCAATGATGGTAAATGACATTCTTCCGTCTTTCTGCAGGCAGGATAATATTTCAAAATCAAGGCCATCCAGGGTGCTGGTTTCGTTTTGTGGCATACATGGTTACTGTTAAAAATGAATTGATAAAATAAAAATAAATTTTATTTTCTATTAAAAAATGAATTATTTTTAGTTTTTAGATAAAATATTATAAAAAAGATAGTAATCAACTATTATGAAATATAGCGCAATTCAAAATTATATAGCCGGAAAATTTGTAAATGCAGCTACTGATAAAAGCCTGGATGTTGTTTCTCCCCTTGATGGAAATCATTTATCTACTGTTCCTTTATCTTCAGCAAAAGATCTGGATGATGCTGTGGCTGCAGCAAAAAAAGCTTTCCCGGCCTGGAGCAAAACACCCATTAAAGAAAGGGTACAGGTTTTTTTCCGGTACAAAACTTTATTGGAAAAACATTTAAAAGAACTGGCAGAACTCTGCAGTGAAGAAAATGGAAAAACCTATAGTGAGTCGGTTGCCGAAATTGAAAAATGTATTGAGCTTACCGAGTTTGCAACATCCTTACCGCAATTGGTAACCGGCGAAGTACTGGAAGTAAGCCGGGGTGTAGAATGCCGCACAGAGCATGTTGCGCTTGGCGTTGTGGCCTCTGTTGCTCCTTTTAATTTCCCGAGTATGGTGCCCATGTGGACGATGCCAAACGCAATTGCGCTGGGCAATTGTATGATCATGAAGCCATCTGAAAAGGTTCCTTTGAGTGTGGGAAAACTTGCTCAACTTTTAAAAGAAGCCGGGTTACCGGATGGTGTTTTCAGCATTGTGCATGGCGATACAGAAATTGTAAATGCTATCTGCGATCATCCCGGTATTGAAGCGGTTTCTTTTGTAGGCTCTACTAAAGTTGCCAAAATTGTTTATCAGAGAGCTACATCAAATTTTAAAAGATGCCTGGCTTTAGGTGGCGCAAAAAATCATTTAATGGTATTGCCGGATGCTATACCCGGTATGACGGCACAAAATGTTGCCGCAAGCATGAGCGGCTGTGCCGGCCAGCGTTGTATGGCAGCTAGCGCCATGATAGGTGTAGGAAATATTGACGCCATCATTGATAAAATATGCGAAGAAGCCAGAAAAATTATCCCCGGCGAAAACCTGGGTGCGGTGATAAATAAAGCATCACAGCAAAAAATAGAAAAGTATATTACCGAAGCAGAACAGCAGGGCGCAAAAATTTTAGTAGATGGGCGGCATACAAAAGTAGCCGGTAAAGAAAAAGGAACTTATGTTGGGCCTACAGTTATAGATCATGTAACACCACAAATGAGCGTTGCTACCGAAGAGATATTTGGCCCCGTGATTTCCATCATGCGTACCAACACCGTGGACGAAGCACTGGCTATTGAGAATGCAAATCCTTATGGAAATGCTGCCAGCGTATTTACACAAAACGGCGCCATGGCCCGTTACATTATAGATCATGCAAGTGCCGGAATGATTGGTGTAAATGTGGGCGTGCCTGTACCCCGTGAGCCTTTTAGTTTTGGCGGCTGGAACGAAAGCAAATTTGGAGTGGGAGATATTACCGGCAAAAGCTCTATTGAGTTTTGGACTAAATTAAAAAAGAGTACAACTAAATGGAATGCAGAAGCTGGGGTAAATTGGATGAGTTGAAAAGTGCTTTTCCTTTCACTTTTGGGTAGATGTGTTTTGTGTTTATGTGAGGTATGGTTAAAATGAAGTAATTTTTAAGACGCCTTTAGATACTTAAAATAATACCTGATTTTATAACTTTAGAAAGCAATTGGCATCTTAACTATTTGCTCGTTTTAATGTTTCAATTTGCATTTATAAAATTAGTTTGGCTAAAACTTACAATGGCAAAATCTAAAAAGGCTGTCATAAAAATCATTCCTGATGAAACCATTATCAGGAAAATTTACCTGTTCCGTAAACAGAAAGTAATGCTGGATATGGATCTGGCAGAATTGTATGGAGTAGAAACAAAAGTACTGAACCAATCAGTTAAAAGAAACACTGCCCGTTTTCCTCCTGATTTTATGTTTCAGCTAACAAGGGCAGAATATAATTCTCTAAGGTCACAATTTGTGACCTTAGAGAATGGCAGAAGAGGTAAATACAGCAAGTTTAACCCATTTGCCTTCACAGAACAAGGTGTTGCAATGTTGAGTGGAGTTATCAACTCTCCTAAAGCTATTGACATGAATATTGCTATTATGAGGGCTTTTGTGGAAACGAGAAAGTTGGTGCATAACAATAGAAAGGTTGCAGAACAGATAAAAACACTTTTTGAGAGAATGGGTGAACATGATATACAGTTAGCAGCAATTTATGCTGCTATGGAAAATTTGATGGAAGAAAAAGCAGATGAAAAAATTATAAAGCAACAATGGAAAGAGCGGGAAAGGATTGGGTTTAAGAAATAAATTCTACATTGAATAAAATAGTACAATTCTTCAAAATCAAAGGTTTTTAAAATAGTATTATGGTACCAAAATCTTTTTACGAGAAAATATTGCAAGAATTACATTTACGTCAAACCCATGAGATAAGAGAGTTTTTGCAAATTAATAAAAAAGTAAAAAAACAAAAAATTGATAGCAAATTTCTGAATTCTCAGATTGAGCAAATTCAAATTACAATAACTGACACAGATGTAAAACATACGTATAAAGATGAATTTAATTTTATAATTAAAAATCGTTGTAAAATATATGGAAGAGGATATCTTAAAAAGAGAGAGTTATTCAAAAAATGGTTGGATGATCAAATAATTCAAACAAATAATTGGATTTATATATTTTGGGGTTTAAATAAAAGTTGTCTTTATGTAGGGAGAACTGGTAATGGCGGAAGCAGGCCTGCCTCGCATTTTAATAAATTTTGGTTTACTAAAGCAAAATTTATAGATGTTTATGAAATTGATAATTCAAATAAATTAAATAAACTAGAGTGTATAGCTATACATTATTTTAAACCAAAATACAATAGAAAAAAATCAGCAAGACAGGAAAGATCCCACATTTGTCCCATTTGCGACAACCAAAAATATATAGCTAAACAAATGAAAAAAATTTTCTGTCGATAATATAAATTTTCGTTCACGAAACCTTTCAAACGTATAGAAAAATAGTTTAAAAATTCTGTAATGTTGAAAAATGGTATGCCGTACAAGTGAGTTCCGATAGCTATCGGAACAACAATGCTAAATAGAATTACTAAAGCCGGTAACAAAAAAAATAATTTATGAGCACAAAAACAATCTCCGAATCAACTAAAATTATCCAGGACAACCTCGATTACACTTTATTTTCCTGGAGCAAACAAAAAGGCATTGACCCCATTGCAGTTAAACATGCAGAAGGGGTTTACCTGTACGACTATGATGATAAAAAGTATATCGATTTTTCATCTGGCCTGATGAATGTAAATATTGGCCACGGCAATCAGCGTATAACCGATGCTGTTATAAAACAAATGCAGGAAGTATCTTATGTTACGCCCAGTTGTGTTACCAAAGCCAGGGGCGACCTGGGTAAAAAATTAGCAGAGATATGCCCAGGCGATTTAAATAAGGCCTTCTTTACTTTATGTGGTGCTACTTCAATTGATAACGCCATTAAACTTGCCCGCCATTATACAGGGCGGCATAAAATATTAAGCCGTTATCAATCTTATCATGGAGCTTCTATCGGTACTATTTCTGCAGGCGGCGATCCACGCAAATTAGCCGTGGATGCCCAGCAGGCGCCCAACTTTATACATTTTGATCTGCCGTATTTATACCGTTGGGAGTATGGTGAAGAAAATTTATTAAAAGAATCAGTGGCAACTTTAGAACGCATGATTGCTTACGAAGGTGCGGCAAATATTGCTGCCATTTTACTGGAAGGTGAATCGGGTACTTCCGGTTGTTTACAATATCCGAAAGGATATTTGAAAGCGGTAAGAGAAATTACAAATAAGTATGGCATATTAATGATTATGGATGAAGTGATGAGTGGTTTTGGCCGCACGGGCAAATGGTTTGGATTTGAAAATCATGGAATCATTCCCGATATGATTGCGATGGCAAAAGGATTAACCTGTGGTTACCTGCCCTTTGGTTGCCTGATGGTTTCTGATAAAATTGCATCTAAATATGATGATGCAATGCTCCCTTTGGGATTAACTTATTCAGCACATCCGGTATGCTGTGCGGCAGCATTGGAAACATTAAAAATTTATGATGATGAAAACCTGATTGAGAATACCGTGGCCATGGGTAAATATGTAGAGGAGCAGGTAGCATTATTAAAACAAAAACATCCTTCCATCGGCGAATTTAGAAATACAGGTTTATTAGGTTGTATTGAATTGGTAAAAAATAAAAATACAAAAGAGCCGATGGCGCCGTTTAATGCAAAACCAGATGAAATGCTGGTGATGAATAAAGTTGCTGCCAAAATAAAAGACCTTGGCATGTACACATTTGTGCGCTGGAATTATATTTTTATTGCGCCGCCATTGTGTGTAACCAAAGAACAGATTGACGAGGGTTTGGCAATCATCAGCGAAGCAATTAAAATAGCTGATGAAAATGTTGAACACTAATATTAAGATTAGTATGATTTATATTTAGAGTGAGTTACAATTATCATAACAATCCTAAAAAATCTGCATTCCGTTTTGATAGAAAACCAAACCATAGCTGCATCATCTCTTATTAATGAAGACCTTGCGCCCATTCCGCAAAACAAGCGAACCTGGGGTACCTGGAATTATGCAGCTTTGTGGATCAGTATGAGTTTGTGTATTCCCACTTACACCATGGCCAGCTCTATGATAAATCAGGGTATGAGCTGGTGGCAGGCCGTGCTTACCATTTTTATTGGTAATGCAATTGTGTTGGTGCCGATGTTGTTAAACGGGCATGCCGGTGCAAAATATGGTATTCCATTTCCTGTATTGGCAAGGGCAAGTTTTGGTACAAAGGGCGCCAACATTCCGGCCATGCTGCGTGCAGTTGTTGCCTGCGGCTGGTTCGGTATTCAAACCTGGATAGGCGGTGCATCTTTATATAATTTATTGCGGGCATGGAACCCTTCTTTATCGCCCATCAACACAACATCGCTTTTCCCCCAACCGTTGCCGTTAGCCTGCTTTATTTTATTCTGGCTGCTTAATATGTTTATCGTTTATAAGGGCGTAGAGAGCATAAAAAAACTGTTGGTTTTTAAAGCCATCTTTTTACCACTTGCAGCTATTGCACTATTTTGCTGGGCGGTAGTTGCCGCAAAAGGTTTGGGGCCGATATTAAATGAACCGTCAAAATTTGCAGACCATGCATCTTTTTTTAATTTTTTTTTTCCGGCACTCACTGCTGTGGTTGGCTTCTGGGCAACGCTCTCTTTAAACATTCCCGATTTTACCCGGTATGCTAAAAGTCAAAAAGCACAGATTAAAGGACAGGCAATAGGGCTTGCACCATCCATGACGCTTTTTGCATTTGTAGGTGTTGTAGTTACTTCTGCTTCCGCAATTATTTATGGCAGCCCCGAGTGGGATCCGGTACAATTGGCCGGAAAATTTGAAAGTAAAATAGTAGTAAGTTTTGCCATGGCGGGAATTTTAATTTCTACCCTTGCCACAAATATTGCAGCTAATATTGTAAGCCCTGCAAACGATTTTTCAAACCTGTCACCGGCAAAAATAAATTTCAGAACGGGCGGATATATCACCGGCATTATTGGCGTATTAATTTTTCCCTGGAAATTAATGGCCGATTCCAATGGTTATATTTTTACCTGGTTGATTGCTTACTCCAGTTTGCTTGGGCCTGTGGGTGGTATTATGATCGTTGATTATTTTTTTATAAGAAAACAGCAATTAAAATTAGCTGATTTGTACAGCCATAAGGGTTTATATGAATATAAAAACGGGTTTAACGGCGCTGCAGTTATTGCGTTGGTTTTTGGTATATTGCCTAATGTTCCGGGGTTTTTATTGCAGGTAAAATTGATTTCTGCAACAGCATTTCCAGAGTGGATTTCGAACCTGTATAATTATGCCTGGTTTGTTGGATTTGGGGTGAGTGGAGTTTTATATTATTTGATGATGAATAATAATAACCGCAGAGTATTAGAGTAGCAAAGTTTTCGCAGAGATGCTCAGCGAAATCTCTATTAACTCTTTTTCTTTGCGGTAAAAAATAATTTTTTTTATGAGCATATTAATAAAAAACGGAAACATCATTACAGCAACAGATAATTATGTTGCCGATATTTTTATTGAAGGTGAAACAGTTTCTGTAATTGGCAAAAACCTGAACGTAAAAGCAGATAAAGAAATTGATGCATCCGGCAAATTAATTTTTCCCGGTGGCATTGATCCGCATGTTCATTTAGACATGCCTTTTATGGGAACCTACAGCAGCGATAGCTATGAAACCGGTACCCGAGCTGCATTGTATGGTGGTACTACTATGCTGATAGATTTTATTCTGCAGAAACAAGGTGACAGTTTGCAGGCTGCATTGGCAGAATGGAAAAGCAGGAGCGATAATAATTGTGTGGGTGATTATAGTTTTCACATGGCGGTTACAGATTTTAATGAGAATACCAAAAAAGAAATAAAATATTTTATAGAAGAAGAAGGCATTACTTCTTTTAAAACATTTATGGCTTACAAAGGTGCTTTGATGATTGACGACCGGCAGATGATTGGCCTGATGGAAGAAGTAAAAAAACATGGCGGCCTTATAAATGTACATGCCACCAATGGTGATATGATTGACTACCTGACGCAAAAGCATAGGGGCGATGGAAAATTATCTCCACTGTATCATTATCTCTCACAGCCGGAAGTTACGGAAGCAGAAGCAAGCGAACGTTTTGTGGACATGGCAAACTACACAGGGTGCCCCGGATATATTGTACACCTTACCTGCGAAGGCGCTTTAAACGCTGTGCGCAACGCTACAAAAAGAAATCAGAAAATTTTTGTAGAAACCTGTATTCAATATTTATTATTAGATGCATCACTTTACGAACAAAATTTTGAAGGCGCCAAATGGGTGATGAGCCCGCCTTTGAGAGAAAAGAAAGACCAGGAAACCTTATGGGCCGGCATCAACCAGGGGCTGGTAAATGTAGTAGCTACAGACCATTGCCCGTTTATGTGGCAACAAAAATTAATGGGCGCAGCCGATTTTAGTAAAATACCAAACGGGCATCCGGCAGTGGAAAACAGGATGGAATTATTGTTCAGTGAAGGCGTAGCAAAAAATAAAATTTCCTTAAATAAATATGTAGAAGTTGCCTGTACAAATCCTGCAAAAATATTTGGAATGTTTCCACGCAAAGGAACCATTGCCATTGGCAGCGATGCAGATATGGTGATTTTTGATCGGAATGAAAAGCATACGCTGTCTGCAAAAACACATCACATGAATGTTGACTACAGTGGTTACGAAGGTTGGGAAGTAACAGGGAAAGTGAAAACTGTTTTGTTACGTGGACAAATTGCCATAGACGATAATAAATGTTTATTGGAAAAAGGATATGGGAAGTTTATAAAACGAAATAAAGTTTCGCAAATAATTTAATTTTTAACCGCAGAGAAAAGGAGAGGTAAAGTTTACGCAGAGATTCTCTTCGCTAACTCCCGTTACTCATGTTCTCTGCGGTTAAAAAAAGTTGAACAGAATTAATGCAGTACAAGTGAGTTCCGATAATTATCGGAACAACGATGATGAGTATAATTTCAAAAACTGGTAAAATAAAAATTAATTATGCCACGTATCATTAAATCAGGCCTTATACAAATGAGCATTCCAAAAACGGAAGGCGAAGGAACCATTGCAGAAATTATGCAGGCAATGGAACAAAAACATATTCCGCTGATAGTAGAAGCCGGTGAAAAAGGAGTGCAGATATTATGCCTGCAGGAAATTTTTAATACGCCTTATTTTTGCCCTGGGCAGGATGCTGCATGGTACGCCTCGGCTGAAAGCGTACCTGGCCCTGCAACAGAAAGGATGGCTGTGTATGCAAAAAAATATAACATGGTAATTATTGTTCCGGTTTATGAAAAAGAACAATCCGGAATTTTATACAACACTGCGGCCGTAATTGATGCCGGTGGAACTTACCTGGGTAAGTACAGAAAAAATCATATTCCGCATACCGGCAGGTTCTGGGAAAAATTTTTCTTTAAGCCCGGAAACCTTGGCTACCCTGTGTTTCAGACAAAGTATGCAAAAGTGGGTGTATATATATGTTACGACCGTCATTTTCCAGATGGTGCAAGATGCCTTGGATTAAATGGGGCTGAAATAGTTTACAATCCATCTGCAACTACAGTCGGCCAATCGCAAAATTTATGGAAATTAGAACAGCCTGCACATGCCGTTGCCAATGGATATTTTATGGGTTGCATAAACCGGGTAGGTACAGAAGCACCCTGGAACCTCGGTAAGTTTTATGGCAGTTCTTATTTTGTAAATCCACTGGGTCAAATATTTGCAACTGCGTCGGAAGATAAAGATGAGTTATTGATTGCCGAATTTGATTTAGATATGATTGATGAAATAAGAAGCAAGTGGCAATTTTTTAGAGACAGAAGGCCTGAGACTTATGGTAAAATTGTAGAACTGTGAAATGATTACGGGTTACGGGTTTAATGTTTCGGGTTGAAAGTACCCGTAACCTGTAACTGTTAACCTGAAACTTAAAAGTTGAAATAATGATTAAAAATAACAGGCTAACTCCCGAACAATACAAACAAAATTTTTCTGACATTCATCCACCGTTTGAAACAAAAGATGCAGCGTTGGTAGAAGCTAACCGTTGCTTGTTTTGTTATGATGCGCCCTGCATTAAGGCTTGTCCCACCAGTATTAACGTGCCCAAATTTATCAAGCAGATAACTACCGATAATATAAAAGGCAGTGCCCATACTATTTTTCTTTCAAACATAATGGGCGCAGGCTGTAGCAAGGTTTGCCCGGTAGAAAAATTATGCGAAGGCAGTTGCGTTTTTAACCTGATGGATGAGCCACCAATACCAATTGCAAAACTACAACGCTACAGTACAGAAATTGCGATGAACAGCAAATGGCAATTGTTTAAACGTAAAGAAATTCCGATAGCTATCGGGAGAAAAAAAGTTGCCATCATTGGTGCAGGCCCGGCCGGCCTTAGTTGCGCTCATACCCTTAGCCGTGAGGGTGTTGATGTGACTGTTTATGAAAAAGAAAAGCAGGGTGGAGGTTTAATGACTTATGGTATTGCTGCCTATAAAGTAACCCCACAGTTTTGTGAAGACGAAGTAAACTATATCATTTCTATTGGCGGAATAAATATTAAATATGAAATGGAATTGGGGCGCAATATAGAATTAGCTGAACTGCAAAAAAAATATGATGCTGTTTATCTTGGCTTTGGTGTGGGGCTTGCACGCCATTTGGAAATACCAGGCGAAAATTTAGAGGGTGTTGTAGATGCTCTCAGTTTTATTTATGATATCCGCAACAATGGATATAATAAAGTGCCGGTAGGCGATAAGGTAGCTGTAATCGGTATGGGCATGACGGCTATTGATGCTGCCACACAGGCAAAGCGACTTGGGGCAAAAGAAGTAACGATGTTGTATAGACGTACACAGGAAGAAATGCCATGTACAGAAACAGAATTAAATATTGCAAAACTGGATGGCTGTAAAATTACCTGGCTGGCAGCACCAAAAGAAGTGTTGGGTGCAGAGGGTAAAGTTGCTGCATTAAAATGCGAAGTAATGAAACTCGGGGAGCCTGATGCAGGTGGCCGCCGTTCACCTGTATCAACCGGAGAAGAATTTATTATTGATGTAGATATGGTTATAAAAGCTGCCGGGCAAATGCCTTTTGAGCAATTGGTAAACCACAATCAAATAGAGAATAAAAACGGAAAGCTTGTTGTAAAAAATAACACTGCAACAAATATCACCGGTGTGTTTGCCGGAGGTGATTGTGTAAACGGAGGCAAAGAAGTAGTAGATGCCGTACAGGCCGGAAAGGATGGCGCAGCGGCAATTACGGAATATTTGTTTCACGCCAAGACGCAAAGTCAATAAGACGCAAATAGAAAAAGAAGAAAGAGTTAAAACAATAAAAAAAAAATTAATTATAAATCTTGCCTCTTTGCATTTTAGCGTGAAAAAATATTTATGTTAACTGAAAATGAAATAGCGAAATTAGCCGTAGATATTTGTTTCAGAATTCACTACAAATACGGCCCCGGTTTATTTGAAACTGTTTATGAAGAAATATTTTGCTATGAATGGAGCAAAACCGGAATTGAATTTAAAAGACAACAGGCCGTACCACTTGTACATGAAAAAATTAAATTAGAAATAGGCTTTAGGGCAGATTTTATTATAGATGATAAAGTGATTATAGAATTTAAGTCTGTTGATATTCTTGCGCCCGTTCATTATAAACAGGTGCAAACTTATTTAAAACTCACAAATATTAAATTAGGCTTATTAATAAATTTCAATGTAAACCTGATTAAAGACGGAATACATAGAATAGTAAATAAATTATAAAACTTTGCTTCTTCGCCTTTTGGCGTCTTTGCGTAAAAATCTCCTTATCATGGCTTCTCTCTTTTCAAATTTCCTCGGCATTAAATCTCCCAACCCTTTTTGGTTAGCGAGTGCGCCGCCAACTGATAAAAAAATAAACGTGCTTCGTGCCTTTGAAGCAGGCTGGGGTGGGGTTGTGTGGAAAACACTCGGTTCCCAGGTAAAGAATGTTTCTTCCAGGTATTCGGCCGTAAATTATGGCGGACAAAAAGTAATGGGCTTCAATAATATTGAACTCATCAGCGACAGGCCATTGGAAATTAATTTAAAAGAAATAGCCGAGTGCCTGAAATTATTCCCCGACCGGGCTATGATCGTTTCCCTGATGGCAGATAACGACAAAAACAGTTGGCACGAGATCATAAAAAAAGTAGAAGACACCGGTGCACATGGCCTGGAATTAAACTTTGGTTGTCCACACGGAATGACAGAACGCGGCATGGGGGCGGCAGTAGGGCAGGATCCTGAAATTGCAAAAATGGTAGTAGAGTGGGTGATGGAAAAAGCCACCATTCCCGTCATCACCAAACTTACGCCCAATGTACATTCTGTGGTGCCAACGGGTAAGGCGGTGGTACAGGCAGGCACCAATGCATTGTCACTCATCAACACCATACAATCCGTAACAGGCGTAGATCTGGATACGCTTGTGCCCAATCCTTATGTAGCCGGCAAAAGTGTTTTCGGTGGCTATTGTGGCCCTGCAGTAAAACCAATTGCATTAAAATTTTTGACCACTATTGCACAAAATGAAATCACCAATAAAGTTCCCGTATCGGGTATTGGCGGCGTAAGTAACTGGAAAGATGCGGTAGAATTTATGTTGCTGGGTGCCACTAACGTACAGGTGTGTACGGCGGTGATGAAATATGGTTTTCGTATCATAGAAGATATGTGCGAAGGCATGAACAACTGGATGGATGAAAAACGCTTTAAAACGCCTGAAGATTTTATTGGCAAATCTGTAAACAATATCACCCATTGGGAAGACCTCGATATCAACTATCATCACATTGCAAAAATAAACCAGGATAAATGTGTGCATTGCGGCCTCTGCTATATTGCGTGCGAGGACACATCGCATCAATCCATCAACCTGCAATACGGCAACCCATACAATACTTACACTATCAAAGAAGAAGAATGTGTGGGATGTAATTTGTGCCAGTTGATATGCCCGGTAGAAAATTGCATCACTATGGAAGAACACCGGGTAGCGCCTGAATACCTTAACTGGGTTGAGTTTCAGAAGCAGGGACTGCCGTTGAATGATCATTGATTTTTGCCACGGATGCACGAATCAAGACAAATGATTTTGAGTATAAAAATACATTCTTGTTTTATTAGTGCATTCGTGGTAAGGATTTTTTGTTACTGGCATTTGTATTTCATAGCATCATCGTTGTTCCGAAAGCTATCGAAACTCACTTTTACGGCATACCCTTATACAACATTTACCTAAGCGTATAGGTGTGGTTTAAATTGAATATTTTATTTATTAAAATGATAAAAGCTTTTTATGAAAATTAATGCCATTCGCCTGCAGCAGCATTTTGAAGCGATGAGCCTCATTGGAAAAATTGGCGACACCGGTACCTGCCGCCCTGCACATACTGCATTAGAAAAAAAAGGTTTTGAATTAGCAGCATCGTGGATGAAAGAAGCAGGCATGAAAACCCGTATAGATAATTTCGGGAATCTTATCGGCAGATTAAAAGGCCTGGATGATACATTGCCTGTGCTGATGATGGGCTCACACCTGGATTCTCAGCCTTATGGTGGGCGCTTTGATGGCGTGGCTGGAGTGTTGTGTGCAATTGAAGTGGTAGCTGTACTTACGGAAAATAATATTATTACACAACGGGGTATAGAAGTAATTTCTTTTGCAGATGAAGAAGGCTGGCGTTTTAATAAAGGCCTGTTTGGCTCAAGAGGTATTTTAGGCAAGCTTGAAGTAGGTGAGTTGCAGCGTACAGATAAAGATGGCATTACCAGAGAGCAGGCATTAAAAGATTTTGGTTGCGATATTTCTAAATTCAAAGAATCGGAATATAAACCCGGCAGTATTTTTTGTTATTTAGAATTACATATTGAGCAGGGTCCTGTGCTGGATATTGCACAAAAGCCCATCGGGATTGTAACAGGTATCAGCGGCCCGCTATGGCTAACGGTAACGCTTAAAGGCCAGGCAGGCCATACCGGCTCAGTGCCGATGCCACTAAGAAAAGATGCTTTACTGGGTGCCGCAGAAATTATTGTTGCCGTAAATAAAATTGCCATACAGGATGCTGATGCACCAACAGTGGGTACGGTAGCTACCATCAATGTATTTCCGGCAAGTCGTAATATCATTGCAGAGGAAGCCAGCTTTACTGTTGATTTACGGGATATAGATTTAGTAAGGCGCAATCTTTATGAAAAACAATTGATGGAAAAAATTGAAACCATCACTAAAAAGCATGGCCTCACTTACCAGGTTAAAGAAGATACCAACAACGAACCCCGTTATTGTGCCGGTTGGATAAAAGAGATCATAAAAAAAAACTGCAAAGCGTTGCAGCTTGACGCACCAGAATTAATGAGTGGCCCTTTTCATGATGCACTTGCTCTTTCTTATGCCTGCGATTATGGGATGATATTCGTCCGCTGCAAAGATGGTATCAGCCACAACCCACTGGAATATGCATCTTACAAAGATTTGGCCATGGGTGCAGAGATAATGTATGGAACCGTTTTGGATATACTGAATACTAAAAATTGGCAGTAATTGAAAAGAAGCAAAATTAATTTTTACCACAGAGGACACAGCGTATTTTCACAGAGAACACAGAGTTAAAGATATAAAATGTTTTTTTTAAACATCTCAGCGAAACTCATTTTTAATTCATGTTCTCTGCGGTAAAATTATTTATTAAAAATAATTTTTGCATAAAAAGATGGCTTACGCAATTGCTTACGCAGATCAATATCCGTAAACATTGAAGTGAGCGCTGTATTCAGTGTATGGCTTTTGTGTGCTTTTTTCACCACAAAATTAAACAGCCAGGGGTAGCGGCTTAGTCTTTGTAACAAGGCGCTCATTTTTAGTTCGTCACCAATCCGTTTGTACAGTACATCATCATATTTTTGTTTAATAAAAGCCGCATCATACCTGCCGGCTTTAATGAGCTCTTCTATTGCAAAAGCAGCAAGCATACCACTATACAATGCATTACCAATACCCTCACCGGTAAAGGGATCTATCAAACTGGCAGCATCGCCGGCAAGTAAAAAATGATCACCCGAAATGGCTTCTCTTTTAATGCACATGGGTAAGCCCCAGCCTTGTATTTTATCTGTTGCAACAGCATTGGTAAAACGGTGCCTGATGTTAGGATTATTTTTAATGGCATTAAGCATTTCATTCCGCAGGTTTATTTTTTTTGCTCTTATCCTGTCAGAAAGCATTCCAATACCAACATTGGCCATACCATTTGGCAGCGGAAAAATCCATAAATACCCAGGCAATACTTCGGGTAAAAAATGAAGCTCTATAAAATTATTTTCATGAAAACCCGTTACGCCTTTGTAATAGGCTCTCAGTCCTACGCAATAAGCTTTATCAGCAATTTCATTATTCAAAAATTTTTTTCTCACCACGCTTTTGTCACCATCAGCGCCAATAATAACCGGTGCAGTTACTTCGTAGCTTTTACCATACTGTATAAAATTTACCTTCACAGTTCCGTTTTTCTGCTCTGTATTTTTTACATCAGCCTGTTGAAAAACTTTTGCAAAAGGAGGAGCGATTTTTTCGAAAAGAAAATTATCAAAAATTAAACGGGGTGTCATAAAACCGGGCGCATGATGTGCCGGAATATTGACCGGGCTAAAGGGAATAGTTAATGCTTTACCATTGGGGGAAGCAAACACAACGCCGTGGCAGGCCAGGTTTTGGGTACTGTTCACAAATATTTCATTTAACCACTCAGGGTTAGCTTTTCTTAAAACAAAAGCTGTTTTACCACTACATGCATCACCGCAAATTTTATCCCTGGGAAATAATTCTTTCTCAAGTATCACA
>JANLQE010000321.1:0-6996 GCA_031367625.1 Bacteroidota bacterium | reverse complement strand
GTCGCTGATATAATGCACTACAGACAGGTCATGAGAAATAAATATAGCCGTAAAATTTAATTGAGCTTTTAATTCGTTGATAAGATTAAGCACCTGCGCCTGCACACTTACATCAAGCGCAGAAACACTTTCATCAAATATCAGAAACGAAGGGTTTAGTGCTAATGCCCTTGCTATACAAATGCGCTGCCTTTGCCCACCACTAAACTGATGCGGATAGCGGTTAAAATGTGCCGCATCTAAACTTACTTTATCCAGCAGTTCAATTACTTTTTCTTTTCGCTGCTTTTTGTTATTATAAAGTGCATGCACAGTAAGTGGTTCCATAATAGCATCGCCTATGCTTATGCGGGGGTTTAAAGAACCGTAAGGATCCTGGAAAACAATCTGCAGACTTTTCCTGATAACCCTTAACTGCTTTTCATTTAAAGAAGCGATATCATTGCCCTGCAGTAAAATTTTTCCGGCGCTGGGTTTTATCAAATGCAGGATAGCCCGGCCCAGCGTGGTTTTGCCGCAGCCGCTTTCCCCCACAAGCCCGACAGTTTCATTTTTATAAACCTCAAAACTTACCTCATCTACGGCTTTAAAAACTGCAGTTGTTTTCCCGAAAATATTTTTTGACAGAGGAAAATCTACGCTTAAGTTTTGAACAGATAAAATAGTTTCCGTACCAATAACTGGTGCTGTTGACACAGGATGAAGTGTTGAATTAGAAGTTTCGTTTACCTGTAGAAAATCATTAATCACCGGTAATCTTTTTCCTTTGCTGTTTATGCCCGGCTTGCAGGCCAGCAATGCTTTTGTATAATTATGCTGCGGATATTTTAAAATATGTTTTGTATTGCCCTGCTCTACAATTTCTCCTTTAAACATTACTATTATTTCATCTGCTACATCTGCCACCAGCGCCAGGTCGTGAGTTATAAGCAACACTGATAACTGGTTTTGCTCCTGAAGATCTTTCAGCAGTTGTAAAATACTTTTCTGCACTCTTACATCCAATGCGGTTGTAGGTTCATCTGCAATAAGCAGACAGGGATCACAACTCATGGCCATGGCAATCATCACCCTTTGTTTCTGGCCGCCGCTTACCTGGTGCGGAAAGCGTTTAAGCATAACCGTGGGGTTGGGCAGCGAAACCTGTTCAAACAGTTCAATCGTTTTTAGCCGGGCTTCTTTTTTACTTAATTTTTTATGCTGCATCAAAGCTTCCATTACCTGGTAACCACAGGTATATACGGGGTTCAAAGAAGTCATTGGCTCCTGAAATATCATTGCAATTTTATTGCCCCTGATGGTATTTATTTCTTTTTCAGAAAGAGTGGATAGGTTTACCTGCTGTGTACCGTCGGCACTGAATAAAATATCGCCGTGTACCCTTGCCTGTTTTGGTAACAGTTGCAATAAGGAGAGTGCTGTTACTGATTTGCCGGAACCGCTTTCGCCAACAATAGCTACCAGCTTGCCTTTTGTGATGGTGAAGGAACTGTTGTAAACAGCTTTGCCCATGCCGGCATCCTCAGAAAATTTTACCTGTAGATTTTTAATTTCAAGAAGCGGTAGCATAAATAATGAGTATGCTTAAAATTTCAGATGCCGTACCGTAAGGCCATCGTTTATTAATTGTTTTAAAGAATCAATACCTATTTTTAAATGCCGCTCTACAAATTCTGCGGTTACCGATTTATCACTGGCCTCTGTTTTTACACCTTCGGGTATCATGGGGCTATCGCTCACCAGCAACAAAGCGCCGGTAGGAATTTTGTTGTAGAAACCTACGGTAAAAATGGTAGCTGTTTCCATGTCGATGGCATAGGCCCTTACTTTTTGTAAATATTCTTTAAACACATCATCATGTTCCCATACCCGGCGGTTGGTGGTATAGCATACGCCGGTCCAGTAATCCTGCTGGTAATCACGTATTGTTGTAGAAATGGCTTTCTGTAAAGCAAAGGCTGGTAACGCCGGTACTTCAGCCGGAAAATAATCATTGCTGGTACCTTCGCCCCTGATGGCAGCAATCGGTAAAATTAAATCGCCGATTTTATTGCGTTTTTTCAACCCCCCGCACTTACCCAGAAACAATACCGCTTTTGGTTTTATAGCGGTAAGTAAATCCATAATGGTAGCGGCACCGGGGCTGCCCATTCCAAAATTGATGATGGTAATATTATCTGCGGTAGCGCATTGCATTGGCCTGTCCTGCCCCACTATTTTTACCTTGTTCCATTCTGCGAACATGCTCACATAATTAGAAAAATTGGTGAGCAAAATATACTCTCCAAACTCACTTAATTTTTCTCCTGTGTAGCGTGGCAGCCAGTTTTCTACTATGTCGTCTTTTGTCTTCATACTTTTTTAGTTCGGTTAAAAGTACAAAAAAAAATGCGTTTGTGTAGTATGATAACGTACAGCAGAAAGTAGTATGATTTTGTTGCGATATTTGCAGCAAAGAAAAACAGGATGATAAAAATTGACTACCCTGATAAAAAACCATCTGTAAAAAGAGAAAATAATAAAGAGTTTATTTTTTGCGTAATAAGAAAACGCTGGATAATTATTACACCGGAAGAATGGGTGCGGCAGAATTTCTTATTATATCTGGTTGAAGTATTGAAATACCCTGCATCATTAATAGCAGTAGAAAAACAATTAATGCTGGGCGAAATGAAAAAACGTTTTGATATTGTGCTGTATAAAAATTCGCTTCCTTTTATGGTTGTGGAGTGCAAAGAAATGAATGTGCCGCTTTCGCAAAAAACATTAGACCAGGTAATGCGGTACAATATCAATCTGCAGGCTCCGTATTTTGTAATTACAAACGGAGTTGAATGCTTTGGTTTTGAAAAGAAGGAAAATTGTTTTGTACTGGCAGATCATTTTCCTGTTTTTTGATTTGCAGTTTTCTTTACCGCAGAGAACGGGAGAATAGGCTATCTTAAAAAAGTTTGCACGCAGTAGCAGAGTACGCAGAGAATAAAATAATTGGTGATTAAACGCTAAAGGATAATTAAAAAAGAGTACTTTAAAACATCATCTCTAAAATAAAAACCCCGAATTTCTTCAGGGCTTTTAAAAAATAGTTAAATAAATATTATGGAAAAATACCTAACTCGCCGTAGCTGGTAGCCACTTTGTTTATAGCATTTACATAAGCCGCTGTACGCATATCCGGAATAGCAGGGTTGCTGTTCCATATTTCCATAATTTCTCTTGTAGCAGTAATCATTGTTTCTTCCAGGCCGCTGTGTACCAAATCAATTTCTTCAGGCCCGTGCATAATGAACCTGCGTTCGCCATCTTCCACTTTTTTTCCGGTAAGGCCTTCTATTTGTCCCAGTATATGTGTGTTCAGGTTTTCTGTAAAGCGTTTTTCCATACGGCCATAACGTACATGGCTAAGGTTTTTTAACCACTCAAAATAACTAACTGTTACGCCACCTGCATTCAGGTACATATCGGGCACACATAAGATGCCTTTTTGGGTAAATATTTCATCTGCTTCGGGCGTACATGGACCGTTAGCAGCTTCGCCAATTATTTTTGCTTTTACCCTTGGTGCGTTCTGTCCATTTATTACATTCTCCAGTGCTGCCGGAATTAAAATATCACATTCCAGTTCCAATGCATCTGTTGTTACCATTAAATTGGTTGCGCCCGGAAAATTTAAAATAGAACCGGTTTTTTTTCTATGTTGAAAAACTTCTTCTTCATGCAACCCCTCTGGGTTCATAATGGCACCTTCGTATTCTGCAAATGCAATTACTTTTGCACCGGATTCTCTGAAGAATTTTGCGGAGTGATAACCCACATTACCCAAGCCCTGTACCACTATTGTTTTATTGATTGTGCCTGTTTCCAAACCAAGTTTTTTCATTACATCAGGCATATTGCATACTTCCCTAATACCAAAGAAAACACCAAGGCCTGTAGCTTCTGTGCGGCCACGTACGCCACCTTGTGTTACAGGCTTACCTGTTACGCAACCAGCAGAATCTATTTCGCCGGGTTTCAATGATTGGTAGGTATCTACAATCCACGCCATTTCCCGTGGGCCTGTTCCATAATCTGGTGCAGGAACATCTATGCCGGGCCCAATAAAATTTTTCTTTACCAGTTCCGCAGTATAACGGCGGGTTATTTTTTCAAGTTCGTAAGTGCTGTATTTACGTGGGTTTATTTTTATACCGCCTTTAGCGCCGCCAAACGGCACATTTACAATAGCACATTTGTAAGTCATTAAAGAGGCAAGTGCCATTACTTCATCCTGGTTTACCTCATCGCTAAAGCGGATACCACCTTTGCAAGGTGCCTTATGATGGCTGTGTTGAACACGGTACGCCTCAATAACTTCAATGCTTCCGTCATCTCTTTTAATGGGGAAACGCATTTGGTAAACACTGTTACAGGCTTTTATCTGTTCCAGAATTCCGGGGTCAAAATTGGTGAATGCGGCTGCTTTGTCAAAGCTTTTTTCAACACTGTGAAAAAAACTATACGGCTGTTGTGACATATGGTTTTATTTTTTATTTATAAAAAAGGGAAGGTTCCCTTACAAGCAATATTAAAAGTCAATGGGCAATGGTCAATTATTTTTTTGGAATTGCAAGTTAAAAAATGGGTTCGGGCAATTATTTTTTTGACTGTTGACATTTGACTTCTGACTATTTTTCTTTCTCTAATCTTCTTACTTTTCTATCTACACTCATTACATATAAAAACAATCCAATTAAAATAATGAGGCATACTGTTACCACTACATAAATTTTTCCATTGCTCCGCATGGCATCAGCCATTTCCACAGGTTTATCCTGGGCAGATGAAACCATTGACAGCAATAATGTAAAAAACAGTAACGAGAAACGGGAAGCATACTTATTCATGTAACAGGGCTTTATCTTTTAATAATTGTATGCGTATTTTTAATGTGGCAATCCATACTGCAAGCAGTGTCCATCCAATTACTGCCGGGTAAAAAACCATGCGGAGCCGGCTGTCAATATCTTTAAAATTTAAAGCAGGGTTGCCGCCTTCGCCTCCCTGCCCGCCAGGGTGCAGGCTTCCCACTAACCTGGGTATAATCCAGATGCTGGGAAACAACATCGCAAAAGCAAAAATATTATACACAGCACTTATCCTGGCCCGTTTATCAATATCTGTAAATGAGCCACGCAGTACAAAGTATGCCCCGTATATTAATAAAGCAATGGCAGCACCTATAAGTTTAGGTTCTTTTAAAATGCCGGTGAGGCTTTGTCCCTGATCTGTAACCCAGGTATAATTGGCCCATACAATGCCGGTAGTATAGCCGAGTATGCCCAAAAAACAACCTACGGTAGCAAACTGATTTGCAAAAATATCGTTGCGAAGATTAAAGCCTCTTAAGTATTTAATACTGTAGGCAAAACTTACTCCAAAGAGTATCATCATAGCAAACCACATAGATACATGAAAATAAAGATTGCGGATAGTTTCATTAAGGATAAACAGGTGAGGCACATTAAGCAGAAAGCCGCCAGCAATGGTATAAACCAATAAAATAAAGGATAATATTTTCCACCAGCTTTTTTGCACTGATACGGTGATGTTTAATGAGGGCGCAAAGTTATGGGAAACTGTGTTATTATATTTCTGTAATCTTTAAAAATCCACTCTTTAACGGATTGGGGTTTGTATTTTTTTAGCCAGGGCTTTAAATCTTTGCAAATTGCGGGTTAGCCTGCATACCTGGAATTATTGTGGACCGGTGAGGTAAAAGCTGATGGGCTGCCGGATAGAAGTGAAAGCCCCGCATTGCGGGCTTGTAACGAATAGCCGGAACTGCTGCTGATTATTGTATATGGCTGAACGCCCCTAATTTTTTATGTACATAAACATTGCTCTTAATCCTTCCACAAATAAGGAAATAAAATTACGGCCATTACAATTACTAAAATATCCAGGCCAGCTACAAGCCCAGCCAATTGCCAAACGGCACCATCCCGAAACACTTCTGCAAAAGCTGCTTTGCTAAGGCGCATAAGTAAAAGTAACTGTGGCAAAATAACCGGAAACCCGAGTATGGCAATGAGCGCCGCATTTTGTTGTGCCTTGGCAGCAATGGCACTCATTAAAGTAAATACCAGGCTTATACTGGTGCCGCCCAATATAACGATACCGGTAAAACGAAGACTGTCTGCAACGGGGTTATTTAAAAAAGTAAAGAATAATACCAAACTTATCAGGCTCATCACCAGCATAAGCACTACATTAAATAATAATTTGGCAATTATAAATTCAACCGGAGAAGTGATGGTATAAAAATAAAGCATACGGCCACGGCTTTCCTGTAAAAAACTTTTGGCTACCGTATTTACGCAAACAAATAATTGTATTACCCAAAATAAACTGTTCCATACATCGGCTTCGGGGCTATCGGGCAGGGAAAGATATAATACAAATATGGTAGAGGCAATGTATAAGAGTATGCCGTAAAAGGTATGCTGCTGCCTTAGTTCCAGCAGTATATCTTTTTTTAATAAAGCAGCAATGTGTTTTATCATGAGTGCAAAGTAAAAGTATTTTATATAATACCAGGTGCAAACAAAAGTATAGATACCTAACTGCAGCATGCCTCAAATAAAATTTTTACAGCCGTTAATCCTTAATTTAATATTTTTGAGTTATTAAGTAAACTGCTGCACTTGCGCAATACCATTGTAATATCATTATTAATTTTATTTACTACCAGCCAGGCAGGTTATTATTGTGTGTATAGTTTTCAACAAAGCCAAATTAAAAAAGAGGTTAAAGAACATTTAAAAAAACTGTTACCCGAACCGGCTTTACAGGTAATTGTTGCGGAAGATTTTACGAATGCCATCAAGTGGCAGGAAGAAGGCAAAGAATTTATATTGCACGGCGAATTATATGATGTTGCTGAAATAAAAATCATCAACGGAAAAACATTACTGTACTGCATTAATGATAAAAAAGAAGAAAAGGTGCTGGATC
>JANLQE010000304.1:0-2037 GCA_031367625.1 Bacteroidota bacterium | reverse complement strand
CCGTTTTCAAAAGTTGGCATCCCCTGACTTCCGCACTTTTTCAATTTTTTCAAAAAAAAGCGCTGTAATGCTTATAAATACTGGGTTGTTGTTTTCGATTTGGGTGTCCCGGCTATGGTTTTTTAGTTTTGTAAAATGTTTATCCGTCAAAAAAAGAATAAGCGTGGGGTTATAAGTGTTCAAGTAATTGATAAAAGTAGCGGCAAGTATAAGTTACTTAAAACAGTTGGTAGTTCTGCCGATAGCCTGGCTATTGAACGCCTTGTTTCTTCAGCCGCGGATTGGGTTAAAAAGCATAGCGGTCTAATAGAGATAGATTTTGCACAAACAGACGAACTGCTGGAACAATTAATAGGCAGCATTCAGGAAATTACTATTGTAGGTATAGAGCTGTTGCCTGGTAAATTATTTACCGATATTGGCTTCTGTGCCATTAAGGATGAATTATTTAAAAAGCTGGTACTGGCAAGGCTTTGCTACCCGGTAAGTAAATTAAAAACGGTAGATTATTTACGTAGATATGAGGGCTACCAAACCGATGAAGATAAAATATACCGTTACCTGGATAAATTAAACAGTTCGCAAAAAAGGACTGTTCAAAACATTAGCTGCCAACATACTTTACAGGTGCTAAACAACAGCCTTCAAATTGTTTTTTACGATGTAACCACTTTGTATTTTGAAGTGGAGCAGGAAGATGATTTACGCAAAACAGGTTTTAGTAAAGATGGCAAGCACCAGCAGCCGCAAATAGTGCTGGGCTTGTTGGTAAGCACAGGCGGCTATCCTTTGGCTTATGAAATATACAATGGCAAAAAGTATGAAGGCGATACGATGCTACCCATCCTGAATTTATTCAAAAGAAAATACAAGCTGCAGGATTTGGTAGTAGTGGCCGATGCGGGATTATTATCCAACAAGAACATTGAATCACTTCAAAACAACGGCTATCAGTACATTTTAGGGGCAAGAATCAAAAACGAAAGCAAAACCATTACCACGCAAATATTGGCTTTGCAATTAGAAAATGGGGCAAGTGCCCTGCTTCAAAAAGACAATGGTTTAAAATTCATTATTAGCTATTCTTTAGCCAGAGCCAGGAAAGATAATGCCAATAGAGAAAAGGGAATTGTAAGACTGGAAAAGCAAATAAAATCAGGCAACCTCACCAAGGCACAAATCAACAACAAGGGCTACAACAAGTTTTTAAAAATGAATGGCGAAATTAAAATAGCGGTAGATAAAACAAAGATTGCTGCCGATAAAAAATGGGATGGACTGAAAGGCTTTATAACCAACACCAATTTATCCAAAGAGGCAGTAATACAAAACTATGGGCATTTATGGCAAATAGAAAAAGCCTTTAGGGTAGCCAAAACAGACCTTAAAGTACGCCCCGTTTATCATTACCTTCAACGAAGAATCGAAGCCCATATCTGCCTTGCTTTTGTAGCTTATAAAATATACAAAGAACTGGAAAGGCTATTGAAAGAAAAGCATGCAACACTAAGCCCTGAAAAGGCGATAGAAATTGCAAAAACTATTTACAGCATAAAAGCTATAAAGCCAAAATCAAAACAAACCTTTGAAAAAACGTTGTTGCTCAATGAAGAACAACGAAATCTGATGGCTCTATTTTACCCCTAAAAAAATGGGTGTCTCAGAGCGGAAGTCAGGTGAATATCATTACGGATAAGATCATCCGGTTTGCCGGGATAAACAATATTCCATTGTTTGCGGTCAATATTAAATTTTGCAATGGCATCTAAATAATTGCCTGATACGGTGATACGGGTAGGAAACTCAATATTTTTGGTAATACCCTTTATGGTAAGATTACCGCTGATGCAGCAAATAAGAGTGGCGTTATAAGTATCCAGGTAATAGAAAAGCGTTCAGGTAAATCTGCGTTGGTCAAGACGGTTGGCAGTTCCTGTGATCCGACCCAGGTTGCTGCATTTTTTGAAAAAGGTAAGCGGCTGATACAGGAAATAAAAGGCCAAACCAGTTTACACTTTGATAAATATAAGGAAGAAC
>JANLQE010000258.1:0-11795 GCA_031367625.1 Bacteroidota bacterium | reverse complement strand
ACGTTTTTATCATTTACTTTTAAAATAATAAAGCTGTCTTTCATCCTGGTTTGCTGGCCTAATACGCCGCCATCACTTATCCTTTTTACCACCACACCGCCAGGTACGCCAAAGTCTTTTGCTTTTTTAGGGTCAAGGTTGGCAAGCTCAGCACCTAATATGCTGCCTGCAGTTATTTCATTTTTTACAATATCAAAATTACCGGCATTGTTTTTTAAGGTTACCGTAGTGGTATTTTCTTTATCGTTCCGTATAAACATAATGGGTACTTTATCTCCGGGTTTGTAGCGGCTTACCTGCTCCTGTACTTCTGCACCGCTCTCTACCATTACCCCGCCAATACTTTTAATAATATCGCCTTTACGGATGCCTGCATCATAAGCACCGCCCGTTGTGGGTACATCCTTTACGTAAATACCATAAGCATTTAAAGGAATGCCTTCTTTCTTCTTATCATCTTCCGTTAAATCGCTGGCTGGTAAATAATTTATGCCGAGATAACCTCTTTGCACTGTACCAAATTTGATAATATCATCCACTACTTTTTTTACAATATTTACGGGTATTGCATACGAATAGCCGGAGTAATATCCGGTGGGTGAAGCAATGGCGGAATTAATACCAATCAGTTTTCCATCGGTATTTATCAATGCGCCGCCGCTGTTACCTGCGTTTACAGCAGCATCTGTTTGTAAATAAGATTCTACACCCGCACTGCCAGACCTGTCCTTGTTTAATCCCAGGCTTCTTGCTTTTGCACTGATGATACCTGCTGTAACGGTTGTTTCTAAATTAAGCGGATAACCAATGGCCAACACCCATTGACCCACTTTTACATCTTCAGAATTTCCGTAAACCAGATAGGGCAGGGCAGCAGCTTCAATTTTTATTACGGCCAGGTCATACGCCGGGTCGTTACCTATCACTTTGGCTTTATATACTTTTTTGTTACTGAGCGTTACCGTTATTTCATCTGCATTGGCTACCACATGGTTATTGGTAACAATAAACCCATTGTCGCTTACAATAACACCCGAGCCTGAGGCTCTCTGTTCGGGTACTACATTACCTCTGCCACCAAATAACTGGCTCATCATATCATCATCAAAAAAATCGCTGAAGGGGTTTTTTGGCTGCTGTGTACGTGGTAAACTATTGGTTATTTGTTTAGCATTGGTTTTTGTTTTTATATGCACTACAGTGGGTATTGCTGCGGCTGCAGATTGAGTAAAATCCACGGCGCCGGGAGGGGTGCCGGCATTATCTGCCAAACCTGCGTATTTATAATTTGAAGGTACTGCACCGGGTTGTTGCCCGCCATAAGAAGTATCTTTTTTTAAAAAATTGCTGTATCCCCAAATCATTCCAAAAGCAGTAACTGCGCTTATGGCAACAGTAAATAGAATTTGTTTAAATTTCATCTTTTTAGGTTTTATTATTTTTCAATTGCCCCGCACAAAATCCATCAACTATTGTGCCTGCCTGCAAAGTAACGGTACACTGACAAAATGTGATTTACCGGCTGACAGGTTTAACATTAAATTAGTAAGCCTTTCGTAGATGGTTTACAGGCTTAATAAAAACTGTATCGTATCCACTCCGTCGGCATAAGAAAATAAACCGGGCTTTTGTGTTGTTCCAAATGCAACTTCATTTTTACTTACAATACACTGCACACCGGTGTTTTGTTTTAAAGTTGTTTCCGGCTTTTGGCCTTCACTGTAATATTGATAATGCAATTGACTGATAGGTGAAAAAGCGCCCTCATTTTGTATAAGCAAGGTACTGTTGTTTGTCATGTAATAAACATTATTCAGTAATGCAATAGATAATTGATAATCATAATTGTTCTTGTATTTATGATGATCTCCAAAGTGTTTGTATTTGTCAAAAGCTTTCAGCAGCGGAATAAAATCATAGTTTTCGGGTACAAATATTTTAGTTACATTTCTACAGCCAAATCCAAAATACAAATGAATATCATCAGACAGTTTTTCAAGTTCCGCCCCGGTTTCATCTCCTGATAATATTGCCACAGAAGTCCGGTTTTTGCGGATGATGTTTTGGTATTTTCCAAAATACTCCTCAAAATAACGGCCCGTGCTATTGCTGCCCGTAGCTATGTAGGCATCGCATCCCTTCAGCATTTCTGCAGAAGAAATATAATTTTGTATTTCTGCATTCATACTATACAAAACTTTAATTAAATGTTTTAAAAGCACATCATCTTTAGAGGATAATTTAATGGTTTGATAAAGCCCGCTGATGAATACCGATAAAAAATCGTGGAAGCCCACCATCGGAATATTTCCGGCCATTACAATACCCACATTTTTAGGAATAATATTATCATCAATATGGTAATGTGCAGCCCAGCTTTGCAATTTATTTTTATCTAAAAAATTTTCGGTTATCTGCTGGCAGGCATAGTCAGTAAATTCCGGCGTAAACCAGCCATTATGTTGATAAGCTTTTTGTTTTGCGGCCTGCCAGTCTTCATTATTTTGTTTTAAATAATTACCCAGTTCTGTCATTAATTCAATTCGTTGTTGTAAATTCATAATGTTCTTATTAAATTGCATCAAAATTACAACAGATGGCGATAAAGATAACAGATGAATGTATAAACTGCGGTGCATGTGAGCCCGAGTGTCCTAATAATGCTATCTATGAAGGGGGTGTAGAGTGGGCCATTTCCGATGGAACTACTATTAAAGGATCTTATACTTTAATGGATGGCACAGTGTTGGATAGTGATAAACGCAACGCACCGGTAGCAACGGATATTTATTATATTGTACCAAATAAATGTACAGAGTGCCAGGGTTTTCATGAAGAGCCGCAATGCGCTGCAGTGTGCCCGGTAGATTGCTGTGTACCCGATGAAGATTACCGGGAAACAGTAGAGGAACTGATGGGTAAAAAAACAAGATTACATATATAAGTTTTTTTTGTAGCCGTAAGGCTTAATTTGGCAGGTGATATTTCCTGTTACATTGGCGAGGGTATTTTTAATAATACTTTCGCCTTTTTGTATATAGCTGTATGCTGGATAATTCATTATCTTGCCCATGTATAAAGAATATTTATGAAAATTGTGTTTCTCTTTATTTTTTTGGTATTGTTTAGTTCATGCACAGAAAAAAAACGGGTAGAATCAATTGATGAACCACACGAAAAAATGTTGCTGATGGATGCTGATAAAGCTTTTTCAGATTTAAGTGTAGCAAGGGGAATGAAGAACGCTTTTTTAGAATATATGGATAGCAATGGCGTGTTGCTGAGGCCCAACCGGGTACCTGTTATTGGCGCCAATGCTATTGAGTATCTTATACAATTAAATGATTCTTCTTATACCCTTAACTGGCAGCCGCAACATGCAGTTGTTTCCAGATCTGCAGACTTGGGTTACACTTACGGAATATATGCCCTGCACCCAAAAGAAAAAGATACCGTGCTTTACGGAACCTACGTAAGTATCTGGAAAAGACAGGCTGATGGTAAATGGAAATTTGTGCTGGATACAGGCAATGAAGGAGTGGAGGAATAATAGTTTAAAAGGGTTAAGAGGTTTAAAAGGGTTAAGAGGTTTAAAAAGTTTATGAGGTTTAAAAGGTTTAAGAGGTTTAAGGTTAAAATGCAGTCTTTGATAATGTGAAAATTTATTTTACCCTTAAGTTTCTTACAATAAAAAGCTTTATAATTTAAAATATATAATTAGGGTAATTAGTGAAATGAATAATAGTTTAAAAGGTTTAAGAGGTTTAAAAAGTTTAAGGTTAAAACTTTTGTACAAATAAAAATCTTTATAATTTACAAACACAATTAGTCTAATTGATATAATTCGTGTAATAAAAATAAAAAATAAATGAAGAAAAAAATTGCATTGGTTACTGGTGGATATTCCGGCGAAGCCGTAATTTCTTATAAAAGCGCTGAAGCAATCTATAAAAATATTGATACTCATAAATGGGATTGTTATATAATAGATATTCATCCATCAGGATGGTTTTATAAAACCGGCAGCGGAGAAAAAATAAATGTAGATAAGAATGATTTTTCTATCACCCTGAATAATATCAAAATAATTTTTGATGCTGTACTTATAGGTCTGCATGGTACACCCGGCGAAGATGGAAAATTACAGGGCTATTTTGATTGTCTTAAAATACCTTATACTTCCTGTGATGCAGCCACATCGGCGCTTACCTTTAATAAAAGATATACAGTAGCCGTAGCTTCTTTTGCGGGGCTGCATGTGGCAAAGTCATTGCATCTTTTTAAAGATGATACAATGACCAGCGAACAGATTTTAGCACAGGTTTCATTACCTGTTTTTGTAAAACCAAATAACGGCGGCAGCAGCCTGGGCATCAGCAAAGTAAACGACGCATCAGCATTGCCGGCTGCAATCGCAAAAGCTTTTAAAGAAGATGAACAGGTATTGGTAGAAGAATTTATTGAGGGCAGGGAGTTTACCATAGGTGTATTTAAATCTAAAGGAAATATAATAGCGCTGCCTGTTACAGAGATCGTTTCTAAAAATGAATTTTTTGATTTTGAAGCAAAATATGAAGGCGCCAGTGATGAAATTACCCCTGCTGTGGTAGAAGAATCTGTGGCTGATAAAGTAAGGGATGATGCCAAAAAAGCATACACTATTTTTAATTGTAAAGGTATTGTGCGGATTGATTTTATTTATGATGAAAAATCAGCCCATGCGGTTTTATTAGAAATAAACAGTGTGCCGGGGCAAAGCGCAGCAAGCCTGGTGCCGCAGCAGGTAAAGGCTATGGGCTGGTCGCTCATGGAATTTTATACAGCCCTGATTGAAGAATGTTTTAATTAATTAATTGTAAATCCTATTTTATTAAACCGTAATTTTTTATCTGTGTTTAAATTCATAACTAATAAGCCTTTTTGGGTAAACCTACTGGTTGTTGCCGGCATAACGCTGCTGATACTATTTGCATTTTTGCAATTGCTCGGCAGCATTACCAAACATGGCGAATATCTTACTGTGCCTGGCGTAACCGGTAAAAAAACAAGCGATGCCATAATATTTTTAGAGAGCAAAGGCTTTGATGTAATTATCCAGGATTCCGTATATGTGGACACGGCAAAAATGGGCACTGTTTTAAAACAATTACCTGAGCAAAACAGTACCGTAAAAGTAAACCGTACCGTTTTATTAACCGTAAACAGGGTAACATTACCCATGGTAGATATGCCTGCGTTACAGGGCAAATCTTTAAACTATGCCATAGAAATTTTAAAGCGTGCACATTTGCAATTAGGAGATACTATGTATAAGCCGGATTTTATGATGGGCTCTGTACTGGAACAGCAGTATAAAGGGAATATCATTGGCTCCGGCGAAAAGCTTGCCTGGGGAAGCAGCGTAGATTTAGTAATTGGTGGTGGCCTGACAGAACAACGTATTTTAGTTCCCTCACTGGTAGGGATGACGTATGGCGAAGCAAAACTTTTATTAGAGCAGGAAGGGATCAGTATCGGCGCTTTAATTCCTGATCCGGGTATCAGGGATACCCTTGCTTCATTTATTTATAAACAAAGCCCACCAAGGTTTACTGAAGAAGGGAGGCCTGTGTATATCCAATCGGGACAGGTAATGGATTTATGGATATCTCCTGTTTTGAAAGCACCAAAAGATACTTCAAACACTCCAAACAATTAAACAATGACAAACATTACCGTACAGGAATTAAAAGAAAAAATAAATAAAGGAGAGCATATAAATTTGGTAGATGTAAGAGAACCTGATGAACGGACTGCGTTTAATATTGGCGGGATATTTTTGCCTCTGGGTAAAATACAAACCATGCAGACAGAAGAAATTGACACCCTGAAAAATGAGGAAGTAATTTTTTATTGCAGAAGCGGCAACAGGAGTGGACAGGCCTGCCTCATCCTGGAAGCCATGGGCTTTACCAACGTAAAAAATGTTGTTGGCGGAATGAATGACTGGCAAACACAATAAAGTTCAAAAGGTTTAAGGAGTTCAATAAGTTTAAAAAGTTGTAACCCCAGAAACATTTTAAACCTTTTAAACTTATTGAACTTTTGAAACCGGCTTACAATTTAATATTTACCCCTGCCATAAAATTTACCGGTGCCATTGGGTAATAAAATTTCTCTGTGGTTTGTGTTCCTCCATTAATATAACTGAACGAATAACCATTTGGTTCATATTTTTTTGAGAAGAGATTACTCACCTGGAAAAATAAATCAGCCTGTTTTTTATAATTGTAAATCAGCCTTGCATCCTGCACATAATAAGCAGCAAGGCTCCTGCTTTTTTGTGAGGTATTATCAAGATATTGCCTGCTTACATACTTGCTTATTAAATTCAGTTCGGTATTTTTTACCGGCAAAATATTGATGCTGGCAGAGCCCGTTACGGCTGGCGAAAATGCAATATCAGGTTTAGGGTAAAATTTCGTTTGCTGGCCACCGTTATCATAGTCATCAATGTACTCTGTATAGTTTTTCACTTTGTTATCACTTAAAGAAATATTGCCAGATGCTGATAACCATTTGCTGAGCGTTGCTGCACCCTGCAATTCTATCCCTGCCCTGTAACTGTTGCTGATATTGGTTCTTGTGTAAGCCCCCACATCATTTATTTTTCCGGTAAGTACCAATTGATTTTTATACAGCATATAATAAAGATTAATGCCCCATGAATTTTTGCTGTTCTTTTTTTCTATCCCTGTTTCAAAATCATTCAGTATCTCAGCTTTTGGCTGCTGTGCTTTCTCTGCTTCAAAATCATCCCTGTTGGGTTCCTTTGCTGACCGGCCATAAGAAATATAAGCCTGTGTTTTATTCTTAGTGTAAGTCAATCCAGCTTTTGGATTAAAGAAGAAATAGTTTTTATCAACTTTAAGTGTGGGATTATCTTTAAATCCATTGATAGTATAAGCTACCGAACGTACCTGTAAATCTACAAAGCTGTGAAGGTTGCTGCATAGTTGTTCAGTCCATTTTGTATATGTAGAAAAATCCTGTTTGTCTGCAGTAAGATTGTAATAGCGGTAATTTTTTGAAACAGCAGCCTGTTGCAGTGCCCAGGCGATTTCTCCATAATGGTTACCATCATATTTATTTATTCCTCCACCAATAATAAGCTGGGTATTGTTTTGTTGATACTGAGCCGAAAAGATGGAACCATAAAAATTATTATCTAACCATAGCCTTCTTATAAGATCTGTTTTTTTAATGATGGTGCTGCCATCATTAAAATCAGGCAGGCCATAATCGCTTAATTTATTATCAGCCTTATATTGTTCATAGTATCCTTTTCCTTTTGTAAGAAAAATGGCAGCATTGGCTTTCCAGTAGGGATTAAATTTATGATTGTAAAAAAGCTGGTAATGCGTCTGCGTATAATTATCTGTTTCATTATCATAAGGCGAGCCGGGTTTTTCGGTTCCTGCACTGTTGAACCTCCTGTTGCTGGTAAGCGTTGCAGAGTCAATACCATACCAGGCCTGGTACGTCTTTTCTTTGCCGGAAAAAATATTGAGGCGTAAAGAATTTTTTGAACCTACATAAGCCGTGCTTGTATAAAAAGATTGTAAATTGCTTTTGGCCCGGTCAATATATCCATCGCTGCGTATGCTGCTAAGTCTTCCGTCAAAAGTAAAATGATTACCAAAAATACCGCTGTTAAAAACCAGGGTATTTTTAAAAGAATTATATGATCCTATTGAACTATTAAACTCCAGCGATTGTTTTGTTATAATATCATTTGTACTGATATTGATACTGCCGCCAAAAGCCCCTGCACCATTTGTTGATGTGCCCACGCCTCTTTGTATCTGTATGCTTGCTGCGGAAGAGGCGATATCCGGCAGATCAACAAAAAAAGTGCCCTGGCTTTCTGCATCGTTGTAGGGAATGCCGTTTAGGGTTACATTTATGCGGCTTGCATCTGTGCCACGCAGGCGAATGCCTGTATAGCCAATACCTGTTCCGGCATCTGAATTTACTACTACTGATGGCGTTTGGTTTAAAATAAATGGCAGATCCTGGCCAATATTATTTTTTTCTATTTCTTTTTTAGAAAGATTTGTTTTTGCAACCGGCATTTTATCCGATGCTCTTACTGTATTCAACTCTACGGGTTGCAGGTAAGCAGTATCTGATAGCGAAACAATGTTTTGGGCATTCCCCATAACTGTACAGGCACAAAGGCATAAAGCCGTAAATAATAATTTCATACATTAATTTTTGTGCTGAACATCCGGGGGAAGAACCGGTGCTGAAAAACTTCAAACTCCCTTCGCAGGCATTATCCTGTGCAGGTTATACGGGTATTATCTCAGCCTCTGTAAAGAAGCACCCCGGAAATTCAGACGATGGTAGTAAAGAACAATTAGACTGCAAAAGTAAATGCAAAAAACGAAATAGAAATATTTTAATTTTCTGTAACAAAATTTATAAGCCATCCGTATAAATAAAAAGCATAGCCATGCTTAAAATAGCCATACTAAATTCTCTCCCTTCCCCGATGAAAAAAAATCAGGTAAGGAGAAATGCCAGCCTGGTTATTTTAAACTCATTTAAAAAACATTAAAATTGTAAGCATGAAAAAATTATTATTTCTGTTACTGGCATTTGCAGGTTTACATGCTGCAGCACAGCAAACCAAAATTATTCAGGATGCCAACGCAAGGCAGCGTACTATAGCCGGTGCTTTTACACAAATAAGCGTAGCTACCGGCATACAGCTTTATCTTACGCAGGGTAATGAAACATCTCTGGCAATAAGTGTTTCAAATGAAAAATATAATAAAAGCTTTAAAACCGAAGTGGTAAACGGGGTGTTGAAAATTTATATGGATATAAAAGAAATTGGATGGCTGAAAGATAAAAACCGAATACTAAAAGCGTATCTTTCAATTAAGACTTTGGAGAAATTAACTGCATCCAGCGGCGCAGAAGTATTTACTGCAGATACTTTAAATGTAAATGGATTTATCATGAAATTCAGCAGTGGTGCACAATTCAATGGTGTAATTAAAGCAACTGACCTGCAGATTGACCAAAGCAGTGGTTCAGAAATAAATATTTCAGGAGCAGCGGCAAATTTAAAAATAAGGGTGAGCAGTGGTGCAAGTTTCAGTGGCTATTATTTAATTACCCAAAATTGTACAGCAAAAGCCAGCAGTGGGGCAGATGCAAATATAACTGTCACTAATACACTGGATGCACATGCCAGCAGCGGAGGTACAATTCAATACAAAGGAAATGGCAGCGTTAAAACTTTAAGGGCAAACAGCGGGGGCTCGGTAAGAAAAGTATAAATCATTTCAGCTTCAGGTATTTTAAAAAAAATAATAATGAAAAATATATTCTGCCTTTTATTTTTTATCACAGCAATTATGTTTTCTGCAGAAGCACAAAAACAATTCGTGGTAGATGCCAATGCTGAAATGAGAAGCTTAAATGGAAGCTTTTATAAAATAAAAGTTTCTAATGCCATTAATTTATATCTCAGCCAGTCATCAACAGAAAGTATAGCCGTGAGTGCTGCTGAAGATAAATTTAAAGCCGGTATAAAAACAGTTGTTGAAAATAATGTGTTGAAAATTTATTATGATGGCGAAAGAAGCTGGAGCGGTAGAAACCGTAAAATGAAAGTATATGTTTCGTTTAAAAATATTGATGAGCTGCAGGCTTCTGGTGCCTCTGATATAATAGTTGCCGGCACGCTGGAAGTGCAAAGTCTATCTTTAAATCTATCTGGTGCCAGTGATTTTAAAGGCGATATAAAAGCAAATACGCTCAGCCTGAATTTAAGCGGCGCATCTGATGTAACCATTAGCGGCACAGTAAAACAGTTGAACATAGAAAGCAGTGGCGCAAGTGATGTAAAAGGGTATGAGCTTACAGCAGATATCTGTAATGCTTCCGTTTCCGGTGCATCTGATGTAAATATTACGGTTAATAAAGAATTGACGGCACATGCCAGCGGCGCAAGCAGCGTGAATTATAAAGGAGATGCGGTTATAAAAGATATGCATAGCAGTGGTGCCAGCAGCATTAATAAAAGAGGCAGGTAAAAATGCTGCGCCCTATGAATAGATACACAGATGAAACTGGTTTAATGGATAAGAACTGATTTTATTTTTCTGCTCTGCGCCCTCTGCCCCTCAGCGTGAAATATAGATACCCGGATGAAACTGGTTAAACGGATAAGAACTGATTTTTATTTTTTCTTCTCTGCGCCCTCTGCCTCTCAGCGTGAAAAATAGATACCCGGATGAAACTGGCTTAGCGGATAAGAACTGATTTTTATTTTTCTGCTCTGCGGCCTCTGCGGCTCAGCGTGAAAAATAGATACACGGATGAAACTGGTTAGGCGGATAAAAACTGATTTTATTTTTCTGCTCTGCGCCCTCTGCGGCTCAGCGTGAAAAATAGATACCCGGATGAAACTGGTTAAACGGATAAGAACTGATTTTTATTTTTTCTTCTCTGCACCCTCTGAATCCCTGCGTGAAAATTTTAAAAAATACTCTTCTGAAGCCAGCTCATTTTATTTTGTAAAAGCCCACACTATTTTTTCAATTTGCCGCCGGTGCCGGAGAATATGCACAATAGCATGTTCCGTCAATTGCTCAATGTCGTACACCTGCCCCCAGGTTGTTTCTATCTTTAATGAATTGTCAGGTTCTTCTAATTCGCTGTCTTTAATTTCTTTAAAAATATTCTCGGTAAATGAAAAAACGTTGGTTAAATCCTGTAGATATTCTTTAATAGTTAAATGAAAAGTTTTGCGTGGCCTTACGAGGGCAGGGCGGTTTAAATTATTAATATAAGTTGCATATCCATATCCAGAGTTTACTAAGTGTGATAGAATTGTTTGGATAGACATGCAATTTTCGTCTGTAGTTTTTGTGTTGATGATCCTCGTCAGAGAATTATCGGGAATTAATTCAATAACTTTTTTTAAATCAGAAATTGCCCGTTCATATTCATCAAGCAATGCGCCAACTGCTCCCTGTCTGAAAATTTTTGACATTTTTTGTTTGAAATGTGTTTATCAAATTTATGAAAGTATGTAACAATTAACCTAAACTATCAACAGATATTTCTAATCTTACCCTTACTTGAAATATAAATTTTGGCGGCAACGGCATAATCTCTTATTTTTGCAATGCGAAGTAGAGCAGCGGTAGCTCGTCGGGCTCATAACCCGAAGGTCAGAAGTTCGATCCTTCTCTTCGCAACAAAAATAAATCCTCAGATCAACAGGTTTGAGGATTTTTTATTCATAGCATTTGCTGTTGAATTTGATTATCTCCTCCATTCTTTAAGCTTGTTTGTGATAATCAATGCCGATAAAATCACATACAATGAAATCAGGTTTTGTAAATATTTTTGGTAAGCCCAATGCAGGCAAAAGTACCCTGCTTAATGCATTGATGGGGGAGAAGATGGCCATTGTTTCCCATAAAGTGCAAACCACCCGGCACCGTATAAAAGCAATTCTTACAAATGAAAATTACCAGATCATTTTTTCTGATACGCCTGGTATTATAGACCCTAAATATAAACTGCACGAAAAAATGATGCAGGCCGTAAAAGGAAGCCTGGAAGATGCTGACGTAGCTTTATTGATTGCAGATGCAAGGGAGGATACAAAAGAGAGCCATGAAATTTTTAAAAGCCTGCGGCTGAAAGCCCCGGTAATTGTAATTCTAAATAAAGCAGATGCCGTAAAAGAGGAAACAACTTTAACTTCCGCAAAATCTTTTTTTGAA
>JANLQE010000214.1:0-1716 GCA_031367625.1 Bacteroidota bacterium | reverse complement strand
GTACCCGTTGTAAAAAGTAAATACATTTTTTGCAGCAGCCTGCAACCCTTTAATGATGATGGAAGCCCTGCGGCCATTGTTAACCGTTATATTCTTTTCCGTTAACAGTTTTGTTTTTAACTGCTGCAGTTGTTTATTGATCGCAAAAAAATCAGCCGCTACATTTTTACCATCCACCGGACCACCACGGCGACGTATTTTTTCAAGCGCATAAATAGAATCTGCAAAAGGAAACCATTGCTGCACAGCAGCGTATTCTTTTGCTTCTGTGTTGGCGTCAAAAACATTTTCTTCCAGGTCTCTTTTAAATAAAATATAATCTGCCTTACAACCCTGTGGCAGCGAAGCAAAACTTATTTTATTCAGTTTGCCGGTATAATCTTCAGCCAGCTTTTTATAGCGTTCTCTTTTTTCAGGTGAACCTGTTGCCACATACACCCTGTTCAATGCATTCACATCTGCATAATAGCTTTGGATGATATTAGGCATCTCATTGCAGGGCACGTAGGCTGCACTCATTTGTGCAATAAGAGATGGTGCGCCAATAATGAGTAAGATAATACTGAAAAACAATTTACGCATGCTGAATGGTTTTATATTTAAGAGTATACAATTTCACTTACAGTGATCAAAAATTAAAACCGTTCCGGGTCAAAAGCATCTGCTTTTACAGATAATGCATCACCACTTGTCAGTTCCGCTACCAGTTTTCCTGTGGCTGGCCCAAGGCTCAATCCCATCATGGAATGTCCTCCTGCTATGATCAGATTTTTTATTTTTTTGCTCCGACCAATATAGGGCAACCCATCCGGTGAACAGGGCCGGAACCCGTACCAGATATCTTTAGTTTCTGACAATGCCACTTGCAGGTTAGGAAAATATGTTGGCACAGATTCGATAATACCTTTTACCCTATTGATATTTACTTTATCGTTGATGCGAGCAATTTCCATAGTGCCGCCATAGCGCATGTGGCTATCCATCGGTGTGATGGCGACTTTTGCTTCGCAGAGTATGGCGGGTATGTTTAGTTTTTTGGCAGGATTGTTTTGTGTGATGGAATATCCTTTGCCCGGCATCAAAGGAATATTGATGCCTGCCATTTTACTTAATTCAGGTAACCAGGAGCCACCCGTTATTACAAATGTATCCGCCGAAAAACTTTCATTTGCTGTAATTACATTTTTAATATTGCCCTGTTCTGTTTCAATTTTGGTAACGCTGCAATTGGTTTTGATAACGCCTCCATTTGCTGTAACAGATCGTATCAATTGCTCCATTAATTTATTGGGATATAGATGGGCATCGCAATGATAATGCACGGCGCCTGCTATATCCATTTGTACTTCGGGCTCCAGCAACTGTGCCTGTTGCGCTGATAATACTTCTGCATCCAATCCCAACGATCTTGCTTTTTCTGCAAGGTGAATTTCTTCTTCACCCACCTTATCGGTTTTATAATACATGATAATCCCCTTTTGCTCCAACGCAAAATCAAAACCCGGTTGGGTGGCCAATTCTTTATATAAATTATTGCTTAGTAAATTGAGGTCACGTAAATAAGGTGCGCTGTGATCTGCATTTTTTTGATTGGCATGTTGTATAAATTTAATACCCCAATTGGCCATGCGCCAGCTTAATGCCGGCTTTACGTAAAAAGGACTTTTACTATCGAACATCCACTTAATACCCTGGGCAACTATACCCGGTGATGCC
>JANLQE010000079.1:0-8909 GCA_031367625.1 Bacteroidota bacterium | reverse complement strand
AATGACCGGTCGTACTCCTTTAATTTTCTGTACAGCCTGCCCGTATAATTTAATACAGAAGCCCTGCCTCCGGGGTCATTTGCTTTTGCCATAAGGTCTAATGCCAGTGAAAAGTAATGGGCAGCACTGTCAAAATTTCCTTTTAAATAAAATGAAACGCCTATTAAACTTTTAAAAGTGCCTGTTGCGGAAAGATCTTTGCTTTTACCTGATAACTCTATTCCTTCATTTGCTAATGAAATTGCTTTATCAAAATTTTTGGCAGAATAAAAATAAGTAAGTGCTTTGAAGGCTTTTATTTTTTCAGGGTCACTGGTTTTGCTATTGATGATATTTTGTAAGCTGTCAACTTTACTGGCCTGGGCAAAAATATTTAGATTAAATAAATTAATTACTAATAAAAGGCAGAGGTTTTTTGGCAGCATAAAATGTAACAAAAAAATAGTGTAAATATTTTATCAATTAAAGGTATGGTTTAAACTGATATATGTATAGCAACAAATGTTCTGTTAGCTGTTTTATTATTACATTTTATTTTTGTTTTTATGCTAACAGGCAACCCGTAAAAAAATAAACAAGCGGCTTATAAAAACATCTGAAGATGCCGGGGAGAAATTTGTTATTTTATATTCAACACATCCTTCATTGTAAAAATCCCTTTTTTGCCGGCTATAAATTCTGCTGCTAAAACAGCGCCTGTAGCAAACCCTGTGCGATTGTGAGCGGTGTGTATTATTTCTATATCATCAATGGCAGAACTGTATTTTATAGAGTGTGTGCCGGGTGCAGGATCAATTCTTTTACTTATTATAGAAAGATCATTTTCATTGCCTGTTACCTCATTTACCCATTTGGTTTTACGGGGTATTTCCTGTAAAATTTGTTCGGCCAGTGTTATAGCAGTACCGCTTGGTGCATCTTTTTTTTGAGTATGATGAATCTCTTCCATACTCACTCCGTAACCGTTCAGCCTGCCCATTAGCTGCGCCAGTTTTTTATTAAGTTCAAAAAAAATATTTACGCCTACGCTGAAATTACTGGCATATAAAAGTGTACCGTTTAATGCTTCGCATTTATTTTTAATAACTGGCCATTGCTCAAGCCAGCCGGTACTGCCGCTTACCACAGGAATACCTGCATCAAGGCATTTTAAAATATTATCCACAGCGCTGTGCGGCCCCGTAAACTCAATGGCAACATCGCATTGCTCCAGGTTTTCTTTTGTAAAGGTATCTATGTTATTGACGTCAATTTTTAAAGAGGAGGTATGGTTTCTTTGTAAAGCAATTTCTTCTATTGCCTTTCCCATTTTGCCATAACCGATTAATGCGATGTTCATAAAAATTTATGTTGTGTTAATAAAATACCGGATGGAAGATATGAAACTACTTAGATTTATTTTTACCAATATTTAAAACAAGGCTGATGCCGTTTGTATTGGCCATGGGGCTGAAACCCGGTTTTATCTGCAGGCTAAGGTCATCGCTTACATCAAATGTTTTCAGGTGTGCATCTACTGCGGCATCGGCTACATTAAGCCCCCAGAAAGCTATAAAAAAAAGTACAGAATAATCTACATTCTGCCTTACCTGATTACGGAAAATGCGTATTCTCTCGGGTTGATCTTTTACGCTGAAATAGGGTTCTGGTATCAGGTAATCATTAGAAGGGTCTTTATCTGTTGCAAGAATATAAGCCTGCTTTGCTTCTTTGTATTGGTTTACATTTCTAAAAAAAATATAAGCCGTGGTGCCAAGTGCTCCATATACAATCGGTATTTTCCAGTATTTTTTATTGGTAGCCTGGCCCCAGCCAGGTATTATTGCAGAGCGTATAACCGCTACGTTAGGATTGTATTTTTTTGCAGTGTCTTTTAAAACCGGGGTGTTTTTTGGTGCAATAATTTTTCCGGTTGTATCTACCACCACTGTTGGGTTTTGAGCATGCACCTGCATACTTAGTACAAATAAAAAACCAGGTAATATTAATAATCTATGCAGAAACATCAGCTCACTTTAATATTCAATTTTTCTAATAACCCGTTCAGTTCTTCCAGCGAATAATACTCAAACAAAATATTGCCGTTTCCTTTTTTGTTATGGGTAAGTTTTACTTTAGTGCTGAACTGAGATGCTAAATTATCTTCTATTTTTTTATAAGCAGGTGCCAGCACAGGTTTTACAGTAGTTTTAACAGCGCCGCCGGTATATATTTTTCTTACCAAATCTTCTGTTTGCCTTACAGATAAAGCTTTGCTTTTTATTTCAGAAAAAATGTACAGTTGTTTGTCTATCATATCTACATTTATCAATGCCCTGGCGTGGCCCATGCTGATAACGCCGTTTCTTACCGCCACCTGTATATCCGGTGGTAATTTCAGCAGGCGGATATAGTTTGTAACAGTAGTTCTTTCTTTCCCCATTCTTTCTGCTACCTGCTCCTGAGTGTAATCCAGGTCATCCATCAGCCTTTTATAACTGATAGCAATTTCTATGGCATTAAGGTTTTCTCTTTGCAGGTTTTCCAGTAAAGCAAGTTCCAGTAACTGGCTATCGTTTGCCTGCCTTACATATACCGGCACGTCTTTTAACCCTGCAATTTTTGCGGCCCTGTATCTTCGTTCTCCGGCTATCAGCCTGTATTTGCCGTTGCCTATAGCCGATACCGTTAGTGGCTGAATAATATTGTGCATTTTGATAGAAGCAGCCAGTTCACTTAGGGAGATTTCATCAAAATTTTTACGGGGCTGGTTGGGGTTTATTTCTATCTGATCTAAAGATACCCGCAAACTTGCGGTGGATTTTTCTGCAATTTCCATTTTTAAGTTACCTGATGTATTTTTTAAATCTGCATCAATATTCTGCAACAGGCTTCTGATGCCTTTGCCAAGTGCATCTTTTTTATTTGTTTGTGTCATTTTAATAATTTGATAATGCGGTAATCAGCACATTGGCTAATCAGCTAATGTGTCTTTCTTCCTGTTTTATTTTAGTGAGGTTGTTTTTCTGTAGAATTTCTTTTGCAAGATTTAAATAATTTACTGCTCCCTTGCTGTCGGAATCGTAGAGTATTACCGGCTTTCCAAAACTGGGCGCTTCGCTTAATTTTGTATTGCGGTGAATGATGCTGCTGAAAACCATATCTTCAAAATGGCGGCGCACTTCACTTACTACCTGGTTGCATAAGCGCAGCCTTCCATCGTACATCGTCATTAAAATTCCTTCAATTTGTAAATCTGTATTAAGGCGGTTTTGAACAATTTTTACCGTGTTTAATAATTTGCCCAACCCTTCCAGTGCAAAAAATTCTGTTTGCACAGGCACCACCACACTATCGGCAGCAGTGAGAGCATTTACCGTAATCAATCCAAGAGAAGGGGAGCAGTCTAAAACAATAAAATCGTAATCTTCCCTAAGTGGTTCTAATATTTTTTTTAAGATACTTTCTCTGTTTGGATGATTGATCATTTCTATTTCTGCACCCACCAAATCAATATGAGATGGAATCAAATCAAGATAAGCCATCTCTGTTTTAAGAATTACCTCTTTAGCCTCCGCTTCATTTACCATACAATCGTAGAGGCTTTTGGTAACGTTGTGTAAATCGAAACCCACACCGGTAGTGCTGTTGGCCTGTGGGTCTGCATCTACCAGCAACGTTTTATATTCCAGTATTGCAAAACTTGCTGCAAGGTTTATAGCGGTAGTGGTTTTTCCAACGCCCCCTTTTTGATTTGCAATTCCTATTATTCTTGCCATGCTTAACCGGGTATTTTAATATTTTTTAAAGGTTTTATTTTTTACAAAACCTTTTTTCTTTAAATAAAAATCTATTTTGGCAAACATCGGAATAATTTTATAGTTATCAGCCTAAATAAGTTGCAAAAAATGACAACTTGGCAAATTTAGCTATTCGGTATAGAATTGGGAACAAAGAGTTTGCTAAATTACATTCTCCCGGCAGATTGTACTGAACAATATTACCCATCATTTGTATTACACAAAAAACAACATGATTACCATTATATCAGGCAGCAGCAGGCAGGATAACAACACCAAAAAAGTAGCGCTGGAATATCAACGGTTATTAAAAGAAAGAAATGTTGCAGCTAACTTACTGGCATTGGATGAAACTACCATGACGGAAAGGGATGCTGCTTTTATTAAAACAGAGCATGAATTATTAACACCCGCCCAAAGGTTTATCATCATAATGCCTGAATACAACGGCTCTTATCCCGGCATTTTAAAACTGATGATTGATAATACAGATGTGGCCAAAGTGTGGTGGTATAAAAAGGTTTTACTTACGGGGATTTCTACAGGGCGTGCAGGTAACCTGCGTGGCATGGAGCACCTGGGTGGTTCTCTACTGCACATGAAAATGATGGTGCATTACAACAGGCTCCCTATAAGTTTGGTAGATAAACTGATGAATGAACAGGGGCAATTTACTGATGTACCCACTTTAAAAGCAATTAGTATGCAGTTAGATGAATTTCTAAATTTTTGAGTTTTACAAACAAATAAAAAATTTATGCGTACACCCGCCGGCGTTGTTATTTTTATAACTCTTATGCTTTTGCTGGATACCTATTTTTTTCAGGCAATTAAAACGGTAATGCAGGCATCATCTCCTAAAGCTAAAGCAATTGTTTATAGCATTTACTGGACTATAACAGCAGTTTCTATTATCGGTTTTTTATTATTTATTTATACAGAGCAAAATTTTTTAGGTAAAAAAATCCGCACTTATTTATTTGCAACCATCATTGGTTTGTTCCTTGCAAAATTATCAGCTTTAATATTTCTTTTGGCAGATGATTTAAGGAGGGCAATTCAATGGCTGGCAGGTAAATTATTTTTTAATAATACCGAAGGCGCTGCATTAAGTGATGAAGGTATAAGCCGTTCTGCTTTTCTTAGCTGGATGGGTATTGCGGCAGGCAGCACTTTATTTGGAAGTTTGATCTATGGCTTTTCCAATAAATATAATTACCAGATAAAAAGAATTAAGCTTTCTTATGATAATTTACCTGCATCATTTAAAGGATTAAAGATTTTACACATCAGTGATATACACAGTGGCAGTTTTTTAAATAAAAAAGCTGTGCAGCATGGGGTGGATATGATTGTGAAAGAAAATGCAGATTTAATATTATTTACCGGTGATCTTGTTAATGATAAGGCTACTGAAATGGATAATTATAAAGAAATCTTTAGCAGGGTAAAAGCTCCGATGGGCGTATTTTCTACCTTAGGCAATCATGATTACGGCGATTATGTACAATGGCCTGCAGATGGCATAAGTAAAGAACAGAACCTGGAAAACTTAAAAAAAGTTCATGCAGAAATTGGCTGGCGTTTACTGATGAATGAACATGTAATACTTGAAAAAAACAAGGAACAGATAGCCTTGCTTGGTATAGAAAACTGGAGTGCAAAAGCTAGATTTCCCAAGCATGGCCGTATGGATCTGGCGTATGCCGGTACTCAAAATTATCCTTTTAAAATATTAATGAGCCACGACCCCAGCCATTGGGATGCAGAAATAAAACCTGGGTATAATGATATAGATCTTATGCTGAGTGGGCATACCCATGGTATGCAATTTGGCGTAGAGCTTCCGGGTTTTAAGTGGAGCCCTGTTCAATATATGTACAAAGAATGGGCAGGTTTGTACGAAGATGGCAAACAAAAATTGTATGTGAACCGTGGCTTTGGTTTTATTGGCTACCCCGGCAGGGTAGGCGTATTGCCGGAAATAACTGTTATAGAACTGACATAAAAAAACCCTCCCGAAATTTTCGGGAGGGTTGTATCAGAAGATATTAATTATTCTCCTTTTGCTTCTTCAGTGGCTGCAGCATCAGCACCTGCGGCATTATCCAGCTTTGCTTTAATATCGGCTAAAGCTCCCAAATCGCCTAAAGTAGTTTTTTCTACTTTGCTCTGAATAGTCTTCACAGCTTTTTTTGTAGATTCTGCTTCAGCTCTTTTCTCTTTCATTTCTACTTGCCTTTCTTCTTCTTTTTCCTGCTCCCAAAGCCTGGTATGGCTAAGCACAATTCGTTTATCGCTGCGCTCAAATTCAATCACCATAAAGTTGGCAATTTCATCAGCGCCTATTGTTTTGCCGTCTTCTTTAGCTAAATGACGGGCAGGTGCGTAACCTTCCAGGCCATAAGGTAATTGTACCAAAGCACCTTTATCATCTTTTTTTGTAACGGTACCTTCGTGTACAGAACCAATAGTAAAGGTAGATTCAAGACTGTTCCATGGATCTTCTTCAATTTGTTTATGTCCCAACTGAAGCTTGCGGCCATCTTTATCAATGCTAAGTATCAACACTTCAATTTCGTTCCCAACTTTCGTGTATTCATTAGGGTTATTAAAGCGTTTTAACCAGCTTAAATCGCTGATGTGAATCATACCACCGATGCCGGTAGCTAATTCTAAAAATACACCGTAAGGAGTAATGTTTTTAACTGTACCTGTATGCTTACTTCCTTCAGGAAATTGATTTTCAATAGTGCTCCATGGATCTTCAGTTAATTGCTTAATAGAAAGACTCATTTTACGGGTATCTTTATCAAGAGTTACTACTTTAGCTGCGTATTCATCATTTAATTTAAAGAACTCTTTAGCATTGATTGGGGTATTGGCCCAGGTAATTTCACTTACGTGAACCAAACCTTCTACACCCGGCATTATTTCCAGAAAAGCGCCGTAGTCTTCAATATTTACCACTTTACCTTTTATTATTTCACCTTCTTTAAGGTTTTCTGCCAAAGTATCCCAGGGGTGAGGGGTTAATTGTTTTAAACCTAAGCTGATACGTTTTTTATCATCATCAAAATCCAGTACCACCACGTTCAGTTTCTGATCCATCTTCAATACTTCTGATGGGTGGTTGATACGTCCCCAAGAAATATCAGTGATATATAATAAACCATCTAAGCCGCCAAGATCAAGGAATGCACCAAAGTCAGTAATGTTTTTGATTGTTCCTTCCAGTACCTGGCCTTTTTCAAGCTTACCAATAATTTCAGCTCTTTGAGCTTCAATATCGCTTTCGATAAGTGCTTTGTGAGATACCACTGCATTCTTAATGGCTTCATTAATTTTCACCACTTTAAATTCCATTGTTTTACCAACAAACTGATCGTAATCTGTAACTGGTTTCACATCTATCTGAGAACCTGGTAAGAAAGTTTCCATACCAAATACATCAACGATTAAACCGCCTTTTGTTTTGCTGGTAACAAGGCCGGTAACAATTTCACCTGTTTTATTTACTTCTACAATTCTTTCCCATGCCCTGGTAATGCGTGCAGATTTTCGGCTCAGGTTAAGGTTACCTTCCCTGTCTTCTTTTTCTACAACCATTACTTCAATTACATCACCCACTTTTACGCCGCCGGGGATGTCTCTGAATTCGTTTAAAGAAATAAGTCCGTCGCTTTTAAAGCCGATGTTTACAACTACATCTGTTTTGGTAAGAGATTCTACAGTTGCCTGTATCATTTCTCCATCGTTGATCTGCTTAAAAGTGTTGTCATAAACGCTGTCATATTTTGCTTTTTCTTCTTTAGAGTAAGAAGAAACATTGCGTTTATCCCTGCTCCAGTCAAAATCATCATGGGCAGTTTCTGTAATTTTTTCTACCGCAGGCATTTCAGCTTCTGCAATAGCCTCCTCAGGTTGATTTGTTGTCGCAGTAGCTTCGGCTGATTCGGCAGCTTTAGGCTCCTGATCTTCTGCGTTTAGTTGTTTGTTAATATTAAAAGACATAAAATAGCCCCGGGTTTTTTTTAAACGGGGTGGCAAAAGTAAGTAATTTTTGTGATTTTTACCTGAATAATTCAATTAAATATAGGCTTTCAGAGAAAAATAAGGATATAGAAAAACTGCCTGCCAGAGGCCAGCCCAAAATTATTAATGACTGATTGTAGCTAAAACTTATATAGATAATTCTTAGATTGCATAAAATCTTATCAGCACTTATGCAGGATTTACTTGCCAATTTTAAAGAATCCCGTTTTGTAAAAGGATTTATTTATTCTATTGTAGGAATATTTTCTTACCCTGGTATAAACATGGTAAATAAGCTGCAGATAAACGGAATGGAACACCTGGAAAATCTCCCCAAAAAAAATGTACTTTTTGTAAGCAATCATCAAACTTATTTTGCAGATGTAATTACTTTTATTCATATTTTTTGTGCAGCAAGCTGGAGAAAGAAAAATAAACTGGGTATTCCGTACTATTTATTATGGCCATTTACCAGGATAAAATATGTGGCTGCAGAAGAAACAATGAAGAGTAACTGGCTTACTAAATTATTCAGCCTGGCCGGTGCAGTTACGGTAAAAAGAACCTGGCGTGCTGATGGTGGCGAAGTAAGGCGTGGGCTGGATGCATCGGATACCAGGAAAATAAATAAAGCACTTAAAGAAAATTGGGTCATCACCTTTCCGCAGGGCACTACCAAACCTTTTGCCCCTGGCAGAAAAGGAACTGCATTTATAATAAAACAAAACAGGCCAATTGTAGTGCCGGTAATCATCACTGGCTACTGGCGTGCCTTTAATAAAAAAGGGTTGAAGTTTAAAAAGAAAGGCTCCCCGCTTTCTGTTACATTTAAAGAGCCTATGCAGATAGATTATACCGATACCGTAGAAAATATTTTAGAAAAAATAATGGATGCAATTGAGCAAAGCAAAAAATTCATACTCAAAAGCAAACATCATTTAATGACGAAACTGGATAAGTGAATGTGCAATGTGCAATGGGCAATGTGCAATGGGCAATGGGCAATGGGCAATGGGCAATGGGCAATGGGCAATGGGCAATGGGCAATGGGCAATGGGCAATGGGCAATGGGCAATGGGCAATGGGCAATGGGCA
>JANLQE010000327.1:0-2303 GCA_031367625.1 Bacteroidota bacterium | reverse complement strand
CTTAAACAACCATCGGCTGTGGTACAACTAACATAAAATGTTGTTGTGGCAGAAATGAAGACAGGGTAAGAAGTACCGGTATTTACCAGAGTCCCATTTGTGGCAGCATTATACCAGCTTAACACACCTCCGGTACAGCCGGAAGCAGTAAGGGTAACATTGCCTGAACCACAGCGTGCGACGCCGGTAGTAGATGGGGGTGAAATAGTTTGGGTGAATTGATGTGCTGCCAAATCCTGTTGGGAGGCATTGATGGAAGGAGAGTTTCTTGTTTCCAGTAAAAAAGTTGAAAAACAAGGGGGAATTCTAAACAGCGACAAGTTTAGGCTACCTTCAAAAAAATCACCATCCGGATAGGTTGAAGCAGGATAAGTAAAACCGGCGGGTACTGCGGAAGTGGCAGCGCCAAAATTAGTTGCACCATTAGTTCCGTTTAGTACAGTTAATGCCGGCCCTAAACTACCTGCTGAAGAACTTGTTACGCCTTGCCATAAATGCACTTCAAAATTAGGCGTAGCACCACCATTTGTGAAGTTGGTTAAAATTAAAAGATCACCATTAGCATGAGCCCCAGGGCCAAATTTACCAGTGGCTAATGGACTTACCGCGTTTTTGAAAAACCAGAAGCCAATATCAGCAGCGCCATTATTTACTGCACGATCTCCACAAAAATAAAGAATATTCTGGCCACCCACTACTGTTAAGATGGCTCCTGCATTTGAAATATCTCCTTTATTATTTGTATTTCCCACGTTCCATGTCCATCCGGAAATCGGATCAACATCCTGACTACCATTTGTAAACTGGTTATCATTAGTATTATTTGCATCAGCAGTATAAGCGTTAGTAGGATAGAGAGGATTTGTATAAAAATTAGCCCAATCGGCCGGGTTTCCGTTTATCGTTATTTGTGCCGTTAGATTGGCTGAAAAAGTAAAAGCCAGGAGTAGTAACAGGCTTAGCCTGATAGCCGGCCGCAGTAGTTTTTGCCACCTGGTGGTTTTTGAGCTGCAATGGTTAAATTGCCCATACGTGAAAAATGTTTTCATAATAAAATGGTTTAATAGTTTAAAAATGTTAGATGTTTTTTTTAAAGGCGGTATATTTTCAAATAGGCATAAATATTATTCTGTGCAGTCTTTACCTTATCAGGCAGCACAAGTTTTCGATGCGATGAATCGAATAGCATAGTATTGTTTAAGTAATGAAAGAAATGCGGGATATTTCTTTTAAGTTGCTTTCCTGTGGTTGGAAACATTGCTGTTGGTAAGGGGGTAATCATCAGGTTATTCAACGGCTATGGAATTCCCTGGATGTTGGCGTAAAAACGGGATACCTTTAAAAAAGCGGCTTCGTGAAGTGGTGGGTTATATCATGTAGATATTGAAATTGAGTTAGATTTTTTGGTTCATCGGTTATCAATGCATACACATCATTTTATAACAATTTCCCTCCCGGTAAAAGATTTTAATAATTTTTTTTAAAAGTTACTGAACATCATTTTTTAGACATGATATTTGATGACATACCAATTAATCCTGTAGTTTTTAAGAAAGGCTTCGTCAATTATAAAAGAAGAGGTACCGGTTAATTATAGAATACATCGGTTCTGGAAGAATTGTGTTTTATTATAAACGCTAATTTGCAGAATTTTCCAGGTTTAAGAGAGAGGCGGTAGATTGTTTTTTACAGGAGATCAGCTTGCAATCCTTTCTCTTTTATGAAATTTGTAAATAGATCAAGATTGATTATTAATTAAGGAATGCAGAATAAAAGTAATGAAGATAGTTATAAAATGCAACTATTAGTTGGTATTTTTTTCAATTATTTACTGCACCTTGTTAACATGAAAACAGGAGGATTTATTTGTTGACACTTAAAGGCTGAAATCTGTGAATGGGCTCCTGGCTAATTTAATTGACCTGGATATCCACCCATAAAATGATGCAAAGAAAGGCTAATGAAAGTTCAAATTATTATTGATGTTAAGTTGTTGGGAAGTTCACAGCCTGCCCCGGACTTACCTAAATTTAAATTGCAAAATCAGCAGAGGATGTACTTTTAAAATAATCTCATAATAATTTAAAACCAGCACTTACCTAAATTATAAAATCACCAATAAGATTTTAATCGTTTGATCGGGATAAAGCAAAAGTATTGTTTAATGCAGCATAGCCTACCCAGGACACACTTAAGACTAACATTTTCAAATCCAAAAAGAAAAGGATGCCCTCGACGGGCATCCTTTAATAAGACGTGATTAAATAATAATTGTGATTATTTAATACCGATCAGCTTACCGC
>JANLQE010000166.1:0-17383 GCA_031367625.1 Bacteroidota bacterium | reverse complement strand
GATTTGAATATACAGGAACAGTATATGATAAAAAGGACGGAGATGTTTGGGAATGGAAGTTAAGAAAAGACATTATATGAAAATGAGGCAGTAAAATGTTTTTTGCTTTATTATTTCAACATCGTTTGCGGAAAGATATTTCCCCCCCACTTTTTTTACACCGCTGTTGGCAACGGATTAAATAAATTTTCCTATCCTTTTTTCCGAGACCACGCTGCGGCGGTTGGTAAGAGATAAGAAAATGTGTAAAGTCTGGATGCCCAGCAACGGCGAAAAAACCCTCTTAATAACCAATGTGGGAGGGTGTTGGCAAAAAATTGGAATGGCGAAATAGCTCCTTAATTATTGATTTTTAAATACTAAAAGTTGCGTTAGAACATGAAAACCGCCTATGGCAACCCTATTCAATTCAGCAGACTAACAAAATATGGGCAGAGGGCCGTATAATTGGCAAAAAAGAAAAAGCCGGAATATTTAATCCGGCTTCTTTAACTATTTCTTTATCAAAAATCGTAGTGTAACTTTTCCACCCCCTTGGTCGAATACATCTATTATAATATAAGTATTAGCTGTAATGCCCGTTACCAAGTATGAAAAATCATATTCATTTTTATTTTTTGCAGTTGTCTCATCCACTAAAAAAGGGACTGTCTGCCCTTCTTTTGATAAAACTACTTTTTCAAGTCTTACTGCTGAGCTAATATGCCCTGTGATGGTATATTCTCCATTCGCATTAGCTGTGCCTTCAGCGGGATTATTAGTAAAAGTAAGTTGTGGATTGGTGCCTGCTTTTTTACAGGAAACAAAGAAAAGCATAGCTGTTAAGGCCATCAGGAGAAAAGATTTAGTTTTCATTTTTACAGATTTATAATTTAGAATTAAAGATAGTTAATAAACGAAAATGGCTGCACTTTATTGCAATAAGAATAAAATGTTTTGAGTTACAAGTAATAAAAACCCCTAATCAGAATATGGTAAAAGCCCCATAAATGATTTTTTTCCGCCGCTGTTGGCAACGGATTAAATATCTTCCTATCCACGCTGAAGCGGTTCGTAAAAGAAGAAAATGTGTAAAGTTTGGATGCCCAACAACGGCGAAATAGCCAAAATGCATTTAGGCAGGAAAGAAGGGTTAAAAAATATCAAGATAAAAATGGACAGAAACAAGATCTTTACCTTTGCAAGAAACCATGATCTATGGATAAAGTAAACCAAGATATATCATATCACCACTGATTCTAACCACTTTTACTACAAGTCACCTAATTGTATAAAAAACATACTGCCAACAATGGCACAGTTCAGTTTACACTCCCTATTGGAATTTTTTATTAAATGAACCTGACGGTTTATTTAATACCGTCAGCTTCATTTAATTTACTTTACCAAAGAGTTTTTAATTTTTAATTATTCTTTGGTTGTCAATAAATGCCCCGTTAATACTTAGCCGGGCCACATACATTCCGGTAGCTAACCCGTTAAGGCCTTCAATCTGAATGTTATTGTAACCCTTGCTTATTGTTACCTGTTTGGATAATATAATCTGACCTGCTGCATTGCTGATACGTATTATTGCAATACCACTTTCTACAGCATTAAACCGGGCAGTTAAATTCTCCATAAATGGATTCGGAGAAACCTGCAATACAGCATCAGCTTTAGCCTGTAACCTTACTGCTAAAACATTGCTTATTGTTGCTTTTCCATCAATATCAATCTGCTTTAAACGGTAATATACAATTGACCTGTACTGCAATTCTGTTGAATTATCTTTAAACTGGTAGCTTTTATCGGTTCCGTTTACAGCATAACCATCAAACACCAGACCTATACTGCTAAAGTTATTCCTATCAAAAGACCTTTCCACTTCAAAATGACTGTTATTTATTTCCTGTGCAGTTACCCATTTTAATAAAACGGCTTTATCATTAACAACTGCATCAAAAGATAGATATTTTACGGGTAAAGGTGAACCTACTGAACAATTAGGATTTATAGCAACCGGCGTCAAAAAAGCATTCATATACATTCTGATCCCATTGATAGATACAAGCACCGTATCAGTAGGAAAGTTATGATTTCCAATGTAAAATACAAAGCCTCCTGGTATTGCACTTGCAGTTAATTTTGCAACACTGGCACCTATAGGTGTTTGTGCAAGCATGGTACCGCCTGTAGCATGATTCTGCTCGTTATTTATAAATGAACTTCCTGTAGCTACAATCCAGTTTTTTACGCTACCAGTCACTGCAATATCAAATACTCCTTCATACTGCGAAAAAGAAAGATCGGCGTTGGGGTATATCGTAGAAGCAGCGCTAACATTATTGTTAGCAACAGTGATACCATTAGTTGTATGAAAATGACCGGCTGAACTATTTTCATAAGTTTCAATAGCTGCACATTGAGCCAGAAAATTGCCACCTTTCTGTACAAATGTTTTAATAGCAGTGATAGCTGTACTATCTGCGGTAGTAGTATGTGCTTCACTTGCGAACGTATAACAATTAGTATATAAATTTATTGCCGGGCCTGTTGCATAATTTAAAGTAGTAATACTAGCTTTAGTCATATAGGCAACATGGATAGCTGCATTTTTACCATCAGTTAATATTTGAGCTTTTGGTTTAAAGCCACTCATGTCATAACGAATTTCAACATTAGGGGCTGCAGCAGTTAAACGGTAAACTTTTGGACGATTATTCCCTGTTAAACTATTGGCTGTATAAAAACCAGTAATAAGGGCAGCTAATCCGGTAGTATCAGCAGCGTAAATAAGAAAAGGGCCCGCCTTAAAATCCCTGGACACACCACCAGAAACAAGCGAAGGCAGAAGCTGTTCCGAAGTGGCAGTAAAATCTATACCATCTTTAAGCTTACCAGACTTAATTGACCACTTAACTTTAACATTGTTATTTAGTAAATAAACTACAAGACCATAGGTCTTGAGGTTAAAGTAACCAGCAGTATTTGCTTGTAATGTATTATCCATGGGGATAACATAGCTACCGGCGGGAAGTGTTTGTGCAATTAAATGTGTAGTAAAAAATTGTATAACTATTATAAATATAGCATACTTGATAAGAGTAAATTTCTTTCTCATTTTCTTTGTGGTTTGAGGTTTCAGAATCAGTTCTTCCAAGTTTTTGACGTAGGGCTTTCGCCCCGAACAAAATTGGATGATTTTTTAAAGGAAGATTGGAGTTTAGTATTTGAAAAAAAGAATAACCGAGGTAACCGTCATTTTTAATTTCGACACAAACATAGTACAATTTTCGGAAAACGCAAGTTTTTTGCTCAGTAATTTTACGGTCAAATGGATAAAAATACTTAAACATTCTCTTTTTTAAATATAATTTAAGCCGGGGATATGTAACAATTAAAAATTATCTAACATTATTTAATAAAAAATTTAAAATATTTTTTTATCCACTTAATGTTTGCATAAAATGAAACAATACAATCATTTTATATTGCTTATTAAGCTTTGGAGCATTAAATAATTAATATTCTCAAATCACAAAAGCACCAAATCCTTTTATAAAACGAAAAAGTGATCTCATTCTTCTTATTGCCTATCATTTGATTTTAAAAATCATCTGCACAGGTATAAAATATTCCATGTAGTGCCATTTTTTCCGCCGCTGTTGGCAACGGATTAAATAAATCTTCCTATCCCGGTTCGCCGGGGCGTAATAGCTGGCCTGCCAGGCTAATTGAAAAAAACTAATTTTTTGCTTGGTTTCAGATTAAAGGCCACGCTGCGGCGGTTCGTAAGAGATAAGAAAATGTGTAAAGTTTGGGTGCCCAGCAACGGCGAAAAATGACGGTGTCTATAGTTCAAAACAAAAAGAGGTTGCAAAAAATGCAACCTCTTTTTGTTATTTACAAATCACTTTTATTTTGCGATCACAAGCTTAGCCATTTGTGTAACTGCACCTGTTCGTATTTTAATAAAATAGACTCCGGTGGATAGATTACCTACGTCTAATTTTCTGTTATTAGCACCTTCACTCACGGCAAGATTTTTATTTAAAACCACTGCACCAGTTTGGTTGATAACAGAAACTACAGCATTACCAGCCACCGCTGCATTAAAGGCCAGGTTCACGGAATAGCCGGCCGGGTTAGGCGATACAGAAAATTTAGTGTTGCCTTCGCCTTCCTGCACCAGTGCAGCAGGTGCAATTCTTGACGCATTACCGGTTTGTACCTTTAAGGTATAACAACTGCTGCTGGAAGTGCCGTTCTTTCTTGGATACACCCTGGCGTAATAAGTTGCTCCTGTTACTACATTGGCATTGATGGTTTCGCTGGCAGTACCATTATTTGTAGATGACTGCAATACAATACCACTGCTATTGAGTAAGGCAAGGTTATAGTCTGCCGGTAATGTGGTTAATGATAACGTAACAGTACCGCCCGTTGTAATAGTGAATCTATAATAATCATTATCACCCTTAACATTTATCTGCCCATACACATCTGTATTTAAAGGGATGGTTGCAGCACCGGCTGTAGTGCCATTAGTGCTTATATCATAAATGCCTGGGCATGTTGCGGTAGCTGAGGTAGTTGTAAACTGAGACTGTACATAATTACCTGTACCTGCAGAACAATTAACTTTTACCCTCCAATCGTACACTGTACCGGCTGTTAAACCCGACAAATTAAGGGAAGTGTTTGTTGTTGCTGTGGCAGCATTAATCCATGTGGAAGATGATGCAGCTTTATAGCCTGCATCATAACTTATTGCCCCGCTCACTGCAGTCCAGCTTACTGTTGCTGTTGTTTGAGTAATGGTAGCTACAGGTGCTGTTAAACCTGTTGCATCAGCGCAGGGTGCTGGTGATCCTATAGTAAAATTGGTGTTGGAGATATCAAAGAAAATATTGCCTGCAGCTTCTACTTTTATGCGGTTGGTTGTACCCGGTAATGAAGGAACGGTAATTACTTCTGCACCATCATTAGGTGTTGCAGAAGCTAATACAGTTGGGAAGCTAAGGCCGCCATCCGTAGATAATAAAATATTTACAGCGGTACAATTTACAGAACCTGCGTTAGTGCCGTTTACACTCCAGGTAACTGTTGCAGTACTGCCTGCACTCCAGGTAATATTTGTATCAGGCGATGTAACCTGAAATGGGCCAGAAGTATTGGTAACCGTAACTACCACATCTGTAAAAGCTGTTTGGTCAATTGCCACCGGAGCAGATGAACTATAGGTATGATTATCTCTTACGGTTAACCTAAAGTTTAAGGTTCTTGAAACTGAACTCAATGCTTCTATGTTTGCACCTGCATCGCCGCCTGGCAATGAACCTGTAACATTTAAACCCGCCAATATGGTTGATAACCTTGGAAAAAGCCTGGTACCGGATACAGCCGGACTAAAGGATAACCAATTTGGGCCGGTTGTTTTAGTTGGAGAAGCAACACTACCTGTACCTGTTGTGGAAGAATTATCATTCTGCTCCCAGCAATACGTCAGTGCATCAGCATTTGCATCGCTTGCAGTACCGGTGAGCGCAAATGGCGTGCTGATTGGGATGGTATAATTGCTAACCGCTGCTATAACAGGAGCAGCATTATTAGCAGAAATATTTGTAGATACCGGGCAGGTTTTGGTAGCTAAATTAGCTTGTATCTGGGCGATAGAAGTTTCATGATATATATCGATGGAATGGGGCGCTACATCCTGTGCTGTGATACCGGCGTAACCCATAATGGTGATACCGGAACCTACTTCTTTTTGCTGGCCAGTGCCTTCGTTTGACATGGAAAAAGTATGGTTGGCACCCAATTGATGTCCTACTTCATGCACTACATAATCTATATCAAAATTATCGCCCTGCGGAATTGCATCTGCAGGCGAAGTGATGCCACTTCCTTTTTTACCATCCACACAAACGCAACCGATACAGCCTGCGTTTCCACCACCGCCTGTAGCGCCAAACATGTGGCCAATATCATAATTGGCTTCGCCGATAACGGATGTTAACGTTGATTGCAATTGGGCATTCCACTGACTCAACGTAGTGGAATAAGGGTCTGTTGCCGGATTGTAATAAATAACCGCTGTTGTATTTGCAATAAGATTAAGGTGCAATGCCAGGTCTCTCTCGTAACAACCATTGCAACGGGTAAGGGTTGCGTTATATGCAGCTAAAACCTTGGCAACATCAGCAGAACTGAAAGCACCAAAATAGTTTGCATACTCGCCGTTACAGGACTGTGCCAGGCGCATGGTTTTTAGTACACCGGTAGAGCTGCCTGATAAGTTAGTACCCGAAATCTGCCTGTTAATATTTGCTGCCATTTGTTTTTCATCAGTGGTACAGGTCCAGGGTAATTTCCCTTTATCTCTGTGCGATCTGAAAACAGAATAAGCTTTATGGTCTTTAGAATAAGGTTCAATAAATTCGTTGTCACTTTCAGTTCTAAAAACCATGGTTTGTATTCCCTGCGGGGAAATACTCAATTTTAATGTGGCATATTTATCTGTTATGCCTTTGCCGGAATAAGCCCTGATTTCGGGAAACTGAGCCTGTAAATCCGGTTCAAAATTTGAAGCTTCAACTACTTCAAATTCTTCAAGATTACCATCGGCATTTGGTAAGGAGATTACCGTGGAATGCTTACTGCGGTTAATGCCTGCAACAGAAAATAATTCCTGTCTGAAAGGATCAGCATTTAAGTTAAATAATTTAAATGCTGCAGGATAACTAAGCCTCCCTACAGCTTTATCTTTTATTATATTACTGCGGTTTTCATTGTTAGCAGACCAAAATTTGTCTGTTTGCGAAAATCCATAAGCAGCAATCAAAGCAAAGATTAATGTTAGCAGTAAAACTTTTTTCATGATTTTAATTTTAATTTTTAAAGTATTTGGAATACATAAATTAAAGCGAAAAATTGTTAAACACTTGTGGCAGCAGCTTAAATATTTTTAGTCGATTATATATTGCGGCATTCAGAAGTAATGGAAGTATAAATTTAAAAAATTATTGTCAAAATAAATTTTATTTTTTACGGGTTAACCCGCCATTTTTAACGGCAATGCTGTTACAGGCCAGGTAGAAAATAATGCCGGTTAAAATAGTGATAGTGAGGGTCAATCTGACTTTACAGTGAGTATTCTTACGTGTACTTAATATTCCTGTGGCGCATACCATTTTTTCCGCCGCTGTTGGCAACGGGATTAAATAAATCTTCCTATCCCGGTTCGGCGAGGCTAATATCTGGCCTGCCGGTCAATTAAAAAAAAATTGGGATTGGCAGGTGAGAGGCCATGCTGTGGCGGTTCGTAAGAGATAAGAAAATGTGTAAAGTTTGGATGGCCGGCAACAGCGAAAATGTATTTTAAATTTCAGCCTGATAATTGTATTCTACAATTAATTATGATATTATTTTGAAAAAGAGAATAATTATTTATTTTAAATAAAACAATTATGTCAGTAAATAAAGAAAACAGGCTAACGCATTGCATGGCTGAGAATGGTGTACCACTTTTGCGCATCAGCATTGGTATCATTTTCTTGTGGTTTGGTTTTATAAAATATTTTCCTGGGTTAAGCTCTATAGAAGAGTTGGCCTTGCGTACCACAAAGATTCTTACCTTAGACCTGTTTTCTGCTGATGCAATGGCTAAAGGGCTTGCCATGCTGGAATGCCTGATAGGAATTGGTTTGATAACCGGTAAATTTTTGAGAGCAACATTGCTTCTGCTTTTATTACAATTGATAGGAGCTATATCACCTATTTTTCTATTTCCATCAGACACATTTAAAATCATTCCTATAGTTCCTACCCTGGCAGGCCAATACATTATAAAAGACATTATAATAATTAGCGCAGGGATATTAATAGGAAGCACGGTAAGGGGCGGTAAAATGATTGCAGACCCTGAGATTGCAGAAAAAGCAAAAAATGTTGAAAATAAAAAAATGGATAATGAAATCAATTGATGCCGGCACAAGTTGTGCAGATAATTACTATAAATAATTGTACACCTGGTTTGCGCATGTGTAAAATAAATGCCCTCATTATTTGCAGAAATACGCCTTATCACACCCATCCTGTATACGGGCGCTTAACAAAAATAAAAAACAATTACTCCCCACCCGGCTTGTTCTACAAACCAATAATTTTAATAAGCATTCCGGTGCTTACATTGTCGGTAAGTTTCATTCCGTTTAAAATGGCAAGTTCCTCAAGGCGTTTATTGTAAGTTACCGAAAAACTCCGCAGTGCCTGCTCCAGCGTAGTATTATTTTTTACTGTTTTAATTCTAATGCGCTCAGGTTTTTTATTAATTTTTACCTGGTCAGTAAGTGGCCGGAAACCCTCCATGGTATTAGTAAAATACTGGCTGTAAAAATTAAAATCGGCTGTAGCAGAAACACCCAGTAACAGGTAAATTGCATTTTGATATTTTATGAGGTACGATAATACCCTGATGGGTTGCTGCTGCTGTTGCTGTTGATCCTGCGCTGGTTTGGGATCTGCTAAAATGGCTATAGCCGGAAGCCCGTTTACATTTAATTGTTTAGACTCTATGGGCTGCAGGTTATTTTGTTGTAAAAATGTATTTGCTGCTTCCTGTAAATTATTTCCGGGGGCCAGCGTCATCATCAGCAATGCCTTACCGTCTTTTGGGGCCATTTGTACCCGCTGAGGGGTGTTTTGATAATTCCATCCCTGCGGAACGGGGAATTGAAATTTGAGTACCGGATGATAAAAAATGCTGTTCTCCAGAAAGCCCTGCCTGGGGTCTTCTCCGTAAACAAGGCCTTCAATTCTCTGCAGGTAAGTGTTGCGGTTTATCACTGCATTGGTCAGGTGGAGTTTCTGTTTCCATTCGGCTGCAAGCCTGGTAACTGTTACATTCCTGTCTCCCGGATTAGGATGGGTTGATAAAAATTCAGGCAATCCCGCAGAAGCGGCGCTTCCTTCGGCTTTTCTTTCCAGGGTAAGAAAAAAATCAGCCATCTCTTTTGCATCATAGCCAATCTTTGATGAATATTCTACGCCCAGTTGATCAGCCTGGCGCTCTGCATCTCTGCCAAATTTTAAAAACAACAGCCCTAATCCCTGTGATGCTGTTTGTGCAAACTGAGCAAGGTTTGGATTTATAATAACCCCGGCAATAATACCAAGCTGGCCAAATAGTGCATTTCTTTGCTGTGCTACAGAATGGCGTGCTGTTATATGTCCTGTTTCATGGCCCAGAACTCCTGCAAACTGTGCTTCATTATTAAAATGCGCCATAATACCACGGGTAAAATATACATAGCCACCGGGTATTGCAAATGCATTTAAAACATCCGAATCCACTATCTTAAATTCATAGGCAAGGTTTGGCCGGTGAGAGATAGCAGCCAGTTGTTTTCCTTTTTGGGTAATAAATTCCTGTAGTGCTTTATCTTCATATAAGCCAAATTGTGCAATGATCTGCGGGTCCGCTTCTTTACCCATTGCTATCTCCTGTGCTTCTGACATTAATACCACCTGTTTTTTTCCGGTAACAGGATTGCGGGCACAATTATTAAAAAATAAAACAGATGCTGCAAGACTTGTAATTACTAAAAATTTTTTCATTTTTATAAGTTTTACAAATAATGATTTTACAAACATGATACCAAGAAAATTAATACTAATCTTTTGCTATTACGTATGCCCGTGCATTTGGTTAGTGTTACATTACAGTTATCCGGAAAACTTTTGCTAACACATAATTATTAAATAAAAAAATCCCCTCTTTTTTAAAAGAAGGGATTCAAAATAATATAATAATAATTTGCTACGCCACCGCTTTATTAACTAATGCCGCGGCTTCACTTAATAAAATAGCGCTTTGTACTTTCAGCCCGCTTTCGTCAATTAGCTTTTTTGCCACATCGGCATTGGTGCCCTGCAGGCGCACAATAATGGGTATGCTGATATTGCCAATGCTTTGGTACGCATCTATAACGCCCTGTGCTACCCGGTCGCAGCGCACTATGCCACCAAAAATATTAATGAGGATGGCTTTTACTTTAGGGTCTTTTAAAATAATTCTGAAACCCGCTTCCACGGTTTGTGCATTGGCTGTACCACCTACATCCAAAAAGTTGGCAGGCTCGCCGCCGCTCAGTTTTATCATATCCATAGTGGCCATTGCCAGGCCTGCGCCATTTACCATACAACCTACATTGCCATCTAATTTTACAAAGTTCAGATTAAATTTTCCGGCTTCTACTTCTGTAGGGTCTTCTTCACTTATATCTCTTAATACCGCCACATCTGCATGGCGCATTAAAGCATTGTCATCAATATTCATTTTACAATCCACGGCAATAATTTTTTCATCACTGGTTTTAAACAACGGGTTTATTTCCAGCATACCGCAATCGAGCCCAACATAGGCATTGTATAAATTGGTTACAAACTTTACGCAGTTTTTAAATGCCTCGCCGCTTAAACCCAGGTTAAAAGCAATTTTGCGTGCCTGAAAGCCTTGCAACAAACCAGCCGGGTGCACCCATTCTTTAAATATTTTTTCGGGTGTTGCATGTGCCACATCTTCTATATTCATTCCGCCTTCGGTGCTGTACATAATTACATTCTGCCCTTTGGTACGGTCTAATAAAATAGAAAGATAAAATTCTTTTACAGGGTTAGGCCCTTCGTAATAAACATCCTGCGCCACCAGAATTTTGTTTACCATTTTACCGGCTGGGCCTGTTTGAATGGTAACTAATACACCGCCTAATAAATTTTTAGCAATGTTTACTACATCTTCTGCACTTTTGCCTACTACCACGCCCCGCTGATCTTTACCAACAATGGTGCCTTTGCCGCGGCCACCCGCATGTATCTGTGCTTTTACTACAGCAAACCTGCTGCTGTACTGAGTATGTATCTGCCGGTAAGCTTCTTCGGCTTCGCCGGGGGTGTTACACGCAATGCCTTCCTGCACGGGAACATTGTATCTTTTCAGCAGTTCTTTGGCCTGGTATTCATGAAGATTCATATCGTAAAATTTTGACGAAGATAAATAAAAAGTTGGTAGCTGATAATTGATAGTTGTTAGTTGATCGTATGCGAAAATTTAAAAATATTTTGGCGGTCAGCGATATACAATAATTTTTCATTTGTCCCCCGATTTTTTCGGAGCCGCTCATCAGCATAAGAATATAATTCAACAAGGGAGCTTGAAGTTTTACGCCATTTAGAGAAGCCATAACCCGTAACTTTTAACCCGTAACCCGTAACCATTAAACCCGCAACTCTTCAACCCGTAACCCGTAACTCTTCAACCCATAACCCGTAACTTTTAACCCGTAACCCGTAACCATTAAACCCGCAACTCTTAAACCACATTACCTTACATTTGCAGGTCTAAAAAGTTAAACGCATGATGACAAAAATTGCAGAAGCAACGGCATTTATAAAAAACATTATTGGCAGCGAGCCACAGGCAGGAATTGTACTGGGTAGTGGCCTCGGAAGTTTTACAAAAGAAATTAAAATAGAAAAAGAAATTCCTTACGGCGATATTCCGCATTTTCCGGTAAGCACCGTAGAAGGGCATAGCGGCAAATTAATTTATGGCGAACTGAGCGGAAAAAAAGTATTGGCTATGGCAGGCAGGTTTCATTATTACGAAGGCTATGCGCCACAGGATGTAGTGTTTCCCATTCGTGTGATGAAATATCTTGGCATAAAAACCTTGTTGCTGAGCAATGCTGCAGGCGGCACCAATCCTTCTTTTAAAGTTGGCGACCTGATGATCATTACAGACCATATCAGTTTTTTAACGCCCAATCCTTTGATTGGTAAAAATGATAAAGAGCTGGGTATCCGTTTTCCGGATATGACGGAGCCTTACAAAAAAGACTTAATTGAAAAAGCAAAAACTATTGCAGTAAAAGCAGGTTACGATATTAAACAGGGTGTATATATTTCTGTTACCGGCCCCACTTTTGAAACCAAGGCAGAATATAAAATGGTAATGGCAATGGGCGCAGATGCAGTAGGCATGAGCACGGTGCAGGAAGTGATAACAGCCGTACACATGGGCCTGCCGGTTTTTGCTATCAGCGTAATTACAGATATTGGTATAAGAGAAGAGCAAAATGCAATTACACATGAAGAAGTATTGCAGGCGGCTAAAGATGCAGAACCAAAGCTTACTCATATCTTTAAAGAACTGGTAGCACAGTTATAATTTCTGCATGAAGCAATTATTTTTTTTAATATTATTTATTGCCATTTTTGCTGATGCATATTGCCAGGTGAGAGGTTTGCCGAGAGGCATAAACCCTTCTTTTGGCAGGGGCAGCAATTCTGCTAATTCAGAAAAAAAAGATACCATAGCTTTCGAACACCGGGATGATAAAAAAGATTCTATCAGCGTTATTTACCGTTACTTAGATAGTACACGCAGAAACAATTTAGATTCTTCGGTAAATGATTTTGATAAATATTATTCTGTTCCATCTACTTATCAATACCTTGGCAACAATGGCGCTGCTGCTTATTCCTTAATTTTTAAACCTTATGCAAAACCCGGCTGGGATGCGGGTTTTCACTCATTTGATATTTACAGGTTTACGCTGGAGGGTACAAAGTTTTATAAAACACGCAAGCCCTTTTCTATGCTAAGCTATCAACTGGCAGCCGGCAAAGAACAAATGATTAAGGCCCTGCATACACAAAACCCTCTTCCTAATTTAAATGCAGGATTCGATTACAGGATCATCACTGCACCGGGGTTATTTGTTACGCAAAATAACAGCCACAATAATTACAGGATTTTTAGTAATTACCAGGGCACCAGAAAAAGATACAACGGATACCTGGTGTTGGTTGGCAACACCATCCGGGCTTCGCAAAACGGGGGTTTACAAAACGATTCATCCCTTTTTGATCCCAACAGAAAACAACGTTTTACAGTGCCGGTAAATTTGGGTAACCGCCCCGATTATCAGCCCAACCCTTTTTCAACAAAAATAAATACCGGCAATACCAATACCGATATCAGTTTTTTTTTAAGGCAGAGTTATGATTTGGGGAAAAGGGATTCTGTGGCAATAAATGACAGCACTACAGAATATTTATTTTATCCAAAACTAAGGTTGCAGCATAGTTTTACAATGAGCACTTACAAATATGGCTTTACTGATATCGTGGCAGACTCGGCCATTTATAAAAAATGGTTTAACGTTACACTACGTGATAAGGAAGATACTTTTTTGCTGCATGAAAAATGGGCAGTGATGAGCAATGATTTTTCGCTGGTACAGTTTCCGGATACAAAAAACACGAACCAGTTTTTTTTAGCAGGCGCTACCCTGCAGAATATTAAAGGCACGTTTACTTACAGAAGCAAATCATTTTATAACATCCTGTTGCACGGCGAATACCGTAACCGCACCCGCAATAAATTATGGGATGTGTTATTAAAGGGAGAGTTTTATCTGAATGGCCTTAACAGCGGCGATTACAGTGTATTTGCCACACTCAGCCGATACCTGAATAAAAAATTCGGCGACGTTAATTTGTTTTTTAGCAACGTAAACCGCAATCCTTCTTTTGTTTTCGAAAACTGGTCATCATTTAACCTGGACAATAATAATAGTTTTAATAAAGAGAATATTACTTCTTTTGGTGCTACAGCCATCAACCCGTTTGTACAACTTGGGTTTACTAATTACCTGCTTACCAACTATACTTATTTTACCGATTACATTCATACAGCACAATACAACAAGCCCATAAATTTAATACAGGTATCAGCATCAAAAAAAATTAAGTTAAGCAAAAGGTTAAATTATTATGCCGATGCAGTGGCGCAGCAAACAGATGCCAATGCACCCATAAAAGTGCCATTTATTTTTACCAGGAGCCGCCTTGCTTTTGAAGGAAATTTTTACAAAAATTTATTTCTCAGTGCCGGCATCGAAGCAAGATATTACACGCCATACAAAGCTGATAACTATTCGCCGGTAGTGGGCAGGTTTATACCGCAGGATACCGTAACCCTAAAGAACCTGCCCGATGTAAGTGCGTTTATGCACTTCCGTATAAAAGGCTTTACGGCCTACATCCGTGCAGAAAATTTAAATACAGTAAGTACCAGAAACGGCTTTGGTTTTATCAATAATAATTTTGCAGCACCGCATTATCCCACGCAGCAAATGATGATCAGGTTTGGCATACAGTGGTGGTTTATTAATTAGGGCAATGGGTAATGGGTAATGGGCAATGGGCAATGGTCAATAGGCAATAGGTAATGGGCTAAGATTAGCTTCTTTCTATGAACTATCAACTATGAACCATCATCTATCATCTATCATCTCCCACTGGCTTTGCAATTCCATGAACCAATTTATCAAGGTTATGCTCCCCAAAATATTTTCTGCTGATATCGGTAGCATCGGATAATATTTTTTGTAATGCACCGCTATCTGTACCCAAAACGTGAAAAGCTTTTTGCTGTGCTTCATCATGCTGCAGGCCTTCGGTTTGCTGCAATGCTTCTGTAACAGCAATGATTTTTAAACCGCTGTCTTTTAATTTCCCTAATTCGGCTATCATCCAGCTTAATGCAAGGAAATAATTTTTTTCCAGCAAAAGAAAATAGCTGTTATTACCTGCATCGGGCATTTTATTAAAAGCAGAATTTACAATTTCAGGAGTGAGGTAAGCCTGTATATTTTCATCAGCAATGCCGCTATCGGTTAGTTGTATGGTGCCTTGTAAAGCCTGTGGGTAAATGCTTAGCCACCTCAGTTTTCTTCTCAGTGCATGTACTTCGGTTTCTATTTGCGTAAAACCTTTGCTGGCAGCAAGTATCAGCACTTTTATTTCTTCAATGGATTCCAGGTAAAAATCCATCATTCCTTTTACTTCTTCTTTTGGCTGCAGCCAATCTGCTCCAGCTAATTTTTTCCGTATTTTTTTTATGCGCTGGGCATTATCGCCCATCCATTTATCCTCTGTTAAAATATCATTCAGCCGCTGAATTTTTTCTCTGGCCTGTGCCTGTAAATATTCTGTAACAGACAAAGGTATTGCCGCATTTTGTGTAAACTCTTTGGCAAAGCTATCGTAGTAATCTATTGCGCCCAGAGTATCTTCCAGAAATTTAAAATGCTCTTTTATTTTTTCAAATCTTTTTTTATTATGAATACCTGCATATAATTTTGCCAGACCCTCCACCATAAAAATTGGTGTACGGGCATTGTTGCTGTAGAGCCATAATGCTGCATTTTTTTCTTTAGAAGCCTGTTCAAAAAGCGTTTCTAATTTTAGCAGATAAAATTCAAATCTTGATAAACCATTTTTCATGTGTAGTTAATTTAAAAATTAATATTGTTCAAAATAAGCCACGGTGCCGCCAACCCATGTTTTGTCTTTATTATACCGGGTGCCAATCATTTTACCTTTGCTTAGCCTTGCAAGGTTATGCACTGCAATGGGCCTTGCCCATTCCTCTTTCCAGAAATAAAATAATCTTATCTCTGCCTTGGCAGGCTCATCCATCGTTTTAATAATAGATGCATAATTTACTTTGCGTTGCAGTATCCAGTTTTCCGGATCTTTAATATTGTCAATATCTGCCTGCGTTACATCAATCACTACGCCCATCCCTGCAAAAGAAAACAGGGGTTTTAATACATATTTTTTTAAGTCAACGGGTTGTGTTATTTCGTTTAAAAAAAAGGTTTCGGGCACAAAAGGATTATCTATAAAAGGCAGGGTAAATTTGCTGATGCGAAAAAACCAGTTTGGATGCGGCACCCATTCTATATCATATTTTTTGCGAAGGTCTATAATATTTTCCAGGCCCTGCTGTTGCTGCAGGTCATCAAAAATAAGGCGGTTGTAAATGCGCTGCACTTCCGTTTTTTTTCCATTATTATCATAATACAGTTTGCTGCCTTCTGCTTTTAATTCAGTAAGGCAAACCGTTTTTATACCCAGCAGTTTTTCGGTACAATAAAAATCAATCCTGGTTTTTTGCTGATGTGGGTAAATCTCCAGCAGTATTACATTTTCCGGTTGATGATTTCCGATAATTATTTCTTTTAATAATTGTATATAAGATTCTTTGTTGTAGTCATTTAAATAAGCCGAATAATTAGCAGGCACATTTGCATAAGTACCCGTAAGTTCGCTATGAAAAGCCTGAAATGCAAACAGGGTAGGGAAGCCCTGCATCTCTATCAGTTGGGGTTCCAGGCCGCCGGCAGTATTTTCGCAAATACCAAAATCAAAAACAAGGCATTGTGGGTGAGCATCTTCGCCGGGAACAATTAAGTCTTTTGGAATACTGCGCTGTGTAAGTTGTTTAAAATTTGGCGCAGTAAGCACATCAATAATATCTTCACAGGCATCCAGCATTTTTTTTGTAAAATCTTTTGGGATAAAGATGGGCGTTTCGGCATTTCTAAAATCCAAAGCGCCGGGATGAAGGGCTTCAACCTTTTGCACATAAGCATGGTACTTTTCTTCTGTAAAATTTTTATTGAAAGTTTCCCTGAGTAATTTTTCCATATTGCGTCTTTAAAATCTACATGCTAAAATAATGATTATTAAGCATTGTAAAAATTATTGGCTGCAGGCTGGCTTAAACTGGAAATGCTGATATAGTTTTAATTAATAAGATGCATGAAAGACTTAAATAAGGTTTCTTTCTACAGCAAGCCGTATAAGACTGGCGGTATTTTTTACACCAAGCTTGGCTAATAAATTTTTTCTATGGCTGTCAACTGTAAAGGGGCTTAAGAATATTTTTTCAGCAATTTGGGGGTTGGTATATCCTTCTGCTATCAGTTCCAAAATTTCTTTTTCCCTGGCGGTCAATACCGGTAATACCTGCATGGAAGACTTTTGATACTCTTGCAAAACCTCTCCCACTTCGCCACTAAAATAAATACAACCTTCATGCACCGCATGTATTGCTTTTATCAATTCTTCTTTTGAGGAATTTTTTAAAATGTAACCGGATGCACCATTCTCCACCATCTTCTTAATATATAATCCCTGGTTAAAGCTGCTAAGGCCCAGTATCATTATACCGGGATATTTTTCTTTCATTACCGCACATAATTCTACGCCATCCATGCCCGGCATACTGATGTCCATCAGTACTACATCGGCAGTATTATTAATAAAAAAACCCAGACAGGATGCTGCATTCATAGCCTGCCCCATCCATGCAATATCTTTTTCATTTTGCAACAATGAGTGAATGCCTTCTATTACAACAGGATGATCATCTACAATAAATACCCGTATCATAATTATACATTGAATTCAATATTTACCAAAGTTCCTTTATCAGCTTCTGAATGAATATCCATTTTGCCTTTTAAATAATCTACTCTTGATT
>JANLQE010000164.1:0-28820 GCA_031367625.1 Bacteroidota bacterium | reverse complement strand
GTTTTTAGCTGTTGATCAAATATTGGGGATTACCATTGGAATGATTTTTATAAAACCTCAGGTTCAAGGTTTTAAGTAAAGGCATTAGATACACATCTCTCCAAACAGACGAACATCAGTTGCTGTTTTGATAATGCTCATCTTTATGAATATTTAGAAACAATAGGTTTGCCATCTAAATATCTGCATATTCAAAAAGATAAAAAAATAAACGGGCTCACCTGTTTTCACTGCGGAGATATTTGCGGAGAATCTATAGCAGCAGAAGAAAAATACTTTTGCTGTATGGGCTGCAAACAGGTTTACCTGCTGTTAAATGAAAACAATTTATGCAGCTATTACGATCTGGATAAAACACCCGGCATAAAAGCAATGGGCAAATTTACCAGCGGCCGTTTTGGATATCTTGATGATGAATCTACCGTTAACAGCCTTATTCAGTTCAGCAGCGAAAGCCATTCAAATACAACCCTTAGCTTACCGCAGATGCATTGTTCTTCCTGCGTTTACCTGCTGGAAAATCTTCACCGTATTGATGCAGGCATCATCAGCTCCCGTGTAAACTTTCAGCGCAAAGAAGTTTTTATCAGTTTTAATCCATCATTAATAACGCTTCGCAAAGTTGTGGAGCTGCTGGCCTTTATTGGCTATGAGCCAACCATCAATTTAAAAAATATGGGCGTTGATGAAAATGAAACGGTAAGCGGCAAAAAAACTTCCCGGTTTAAGCGCAAACAAATTTACCGTATAGGCGTTGCGGGTTTTTGCTTTGCCAATATTATGATGCTGAGTTTTCCTGAATATTTTTCATCAGGTAATATCGGCGATGGATTAAAAGAAGTATTTCCCCGTTTAAATTTTTTATTATCATTGCCTGTACTTTTTTTCTGTGCATCCGGCATCTTTAGCTCTGCCTGGAAAGGATTGCGTCAGCGGATTATTAATATTGATGCACCAATTGCTTTGGCCATCATAGTAACATTTGCCAGGAGTTATTATGAGATCATCAGTGGCCACGGAGCAGGCTATCTGGACTCCGGCAGCGGTATCGTTTTCTTCATGCTTACCGGCAGATGGTTCCAGGATAAAACATACGATTCCCTTTCCTTCGACAGGGATTACCGCTCTTATTTTCCTTTAGGGGTATCTATTATTATACAAAGCCCTGGCGGAGGAAACAGCATCAGGGAAGAAAAAAATATCCCGGTAACAAAACTAAAAACCGGAGACCGTATTATTATCCGTAATGAAGAAATGATACCTGCCGATGCCATTTTATTAAAAGGCATTGCCAATGTTGATTACAGTTTTGTAAATGGTGAAAACACTCCGGTAGAAAAATGCAATGGAGATTTAATTTATGCCGGGGGCAAACAATTGGGGAGCGCTATAGAGCTGCAGGTTGTTCATGAAGTATCGCAGAGTTATATAACCGAATTGTGGAACAACGATATTTTTAAAGGCCCCAGGAACCGCACAGAATCCTTCATACATCCCTGGAGCCGCTATTTTACGATAGGCCTCTTTAGCATTGCTATTGCTTCGGTAATTTTTTGGTGGATAAAAAATCCTGAAAATATTTTACCTGCATTAACTTCGGTACTCATTGTTGCCTGCCCTTGCTCTCTCTTGCTTTCAGCTACTTTTACCAATGGAAACATGCTAAGTGTTTTTGGAAAAAATAAATTCTATCTTAAAAATGCCCGCATAATTGAAGCACTGGCTTCCATTGATACAATTGTATTTGATAAAACAGGAACTATTACCCGGCCAAACCAATCTATAATAAAATACAATGGCCCTGCTTTATCAGCGTATGAAAAAAATATGATAAAAAATATCAGCAGTCAATCTTCACACCCCCTCAGCAGGTTAATAGCATCGCAATTAAAAAACAGTTCTCACACAGATAACGTTATTCAACAGTTTAAAGAATATTCCGGCAGGGGTTTAGAGGCCGTGATTAACAATATACCCATAAGAATGGGATCTTCAAATTTTATAAAAGGAAAACATTCATCAGATGATAATACTGATGCAGGCTCACACGTAAATGTGCAGATAGGGAATGATTACAAAGGATATTTCAGCATCAGTAATCATTACCGCAGGGGATTAAGAAAAGGAATTAGTGCATTAAATACTGCAGGTTATGAGATGCATGTTTTATCCGGCGACAATGATTCAGAAAAAGAAAATCTGCAGTATATTTTTGCTGATGAAGTGATCATAAAATTCTGGCAGATGCCATTGGATAAACTGGAATACATAAAAAAATTGCAGGTAAACAAAAGAAAAGTGTTGATGATCGGCGATGGACTGAATGATTCAGGCGCCCTGATGCAGGCAGATGTTGGCATAGCCGTAAATGATAATAATGCGCAGTTTACACCCGCATGTGATGCTATTCTTGATGCCGGGCGCATTAATGATATCAGCGTATTTCTACAGTATGCCAAAGCCGGAAAAAAAATTGTAAGGGCCAGTTTTATACTTTCCATGATGTACAATATTATTGGGCTAAGCTTTGCCGTTAGTGCCAGCCTTTCTCCATTGGTAGCTGCAGTATTAATGCCTGCCAGCAGCATCAGCATTGTGCTGTTTGTTACATTGGCCAGCAGCATTGCAGCAAGAAACAGAGGGCTGTAACCCATTCAGCAGCCCTGCTGCTTTTTTTTACAGATGATTTAAATCATACCCTTCTTTGATAACCCTCAGTTCATGTTACTCTTATAGATTTTATTTTTACTTACTTAAAATTTCTTAAATGAGTGCATTATTTATTCTTATCGGTATCAGCATTTTAGTGGCAGCAGGTTTTCTCACCGCTTTTTTATTCAGTGTTTCCAGCGGCCAGTTTGATGATGATTATACCCCATCGGTAAGAATGTTATTTGACAACAGTATTCACGAAACAACAGATCAAAAAAAATCACCAAAACAACCTAAGAAAAAATGCAGGTAGAAAAATTTCATTACGATAACAGGATAGTTAAAAATTTTGCATTTGCCACCATGGTATGGGGCGCAGTAGGAATGCTTGCCGGGCTATGGGTTTCATTGCAACTCGTATTTCCCTCTTTAAATATAACCCAGTATGGTTCTTTTGGAAGGCTTCGTCCGCTGCATACCAATGCGGTAATTTTTGCCTTTGTAGGCAACGGTATTTTCATGGGAGTTTATTATTCACTCCAGCGTTTATGCAAGGCAAGAATGTTTAGCGATACGCTGAGCAAAATACATTTTTGGGGTTGGCAACTGATCATTGTTGCTGCGGCTATCACCCTTCCCCTGGGGCTTTCGCAGGGAGCAGAATATGCAGAACTTATCTGGCCAATTGATTTGGCTATAACTATTATCTGGGTTTTGTTTGGCTGGAATATGTTTGGTACCATCCTTAAAAGAAGAGAGAAACACCTGTATGTTGCCATCTGGTTTTACATAGCCACTTTTGTAACTGTGGCGGTATTGCACCTGGTGCGTTCCGGCGAATTGCCCTACACCTGGTTAAAAAGTTATAGTGTTTATGCAGGCGTGCAGGATGCACTGGTACAGTGGTGGTATGGCCACAATGCCGTTGCTTTTTTTCTTACCACACCTTACCTGGGGCTGATGTATTATTTTTTACCTAAAGCCGCTAACCGCCCAATTTATTCGTATCGTTTATCTATCATACATTTTTGGTCGCTTATATTTTTGTATATCTGGGCCGGGCCACACCACCTGTTATATACCGCACTCCCCAACTGGGCGCAATCATTGGGGGTGGTATTTTCTGTAATGCTCATCTTTCCGAGCTGGGGCGGTATGATAAATGGCCTGCTAACTTTAAGAGGTGCATGGGACAGGGTAAGAGATGATGTGATTTTAAAATTTATGGTGGTAGCGGTTACAGCCTATGGTATGGCCACGTTTGAAGGGCCAATGCTCTCCTTAAAAAATGTTAGCGCCATCAGTCATTATACTGACTGGATTATTGCGCACGTACACGTAGGTGCATTAGGCTGGAATGGCATGCTCACTTTTGGAATATTATACTGGCTTATACCAAGAATTTTTGGCACAAACCTGTATTCAAAAAAAATGGCCAACAATCATTTCTGGCTGGGTACACTGGGCATTATTTTTTATGCGGTTCCATTGTACTGGGCCGGCTTTGCACAAAGCAGTATGTGGAAACAATTTACAGAAGGCGGCCAGTTGAAATATACTTTTCTGGAAACGGTTACTTACATGAAACCCTTTTATGCTATGCGCTCATTGGGTGGTACTTTATACCTGGTAGGTACACTTTTAATGCTTTATAATTTATACAAAACTATAAAAGCAGGAAAGCTTATTGCAGATGAAGCAGCAGAAGCAGCGCCGCTTCAAAAAGATGATGGCATAAATAAAGGAGAACACTGGCACAGATGGATAGAGCGCAAACCTGTACAGTTTATGGTGCTTAGCCTGGTGGTGATATTGATTGGTGGCATAATAGAGCTTGTTCCTACGTTTTTAATAAAATCAAATGTACCTACTATCAGCAGTGTAAAACCCTACACTCCTTTAGAATTGCAGGGCCGGGATATTTATGTAAGAGAAGGCTGTTATACCTGCCACTCTCAAATGATACGCCCGTTCAGAAGCGAAACAGAGCGGTATGGCGAATACTCAAAAGCCGGTGAGTTTGTATATGATCACCCTTTTCAATGGGGCAGTAAGCGTACCGGGCCAGACCTTGCGAGGGAAGGAACAGGAAATTTAAAAAAATCTGATGGCTGGCATTTCCGTCATTTCCGTGAACCCTCTTCTATGAGCGAAGGTTCCATTATGCCGGCTTATGCTATTTTTCTTGAGCAGGAAATTGATACTTCTGAAACGGGCGCAAAGATCAGGGCAATGCAAACACTGGGTGTGCCTTATGAAAAAGGATTTGATAAAATTGCAAATGCCGCATTGATGCAACAGGCAAATTTAATTGTGGCAGATTTAAAATCAGACAGTATCCGCATTTCTCCAAATAAAGAAGTAATAGCAATTATTGCATACCTGCAGCGGATGGGAAAGGATATAAATAAAAACAAAAACTAAAAATTTATCTCATGTTTAAGTTTATAAAACAATATGCCGAAAAAATAGATCATGCACAGGTGTATCCCCTGATCTCACTAATAATATTTTTTTTATTTTTTGTGGTACTGCTTTTTTTGGTGAAGAAAATGGACAAGGCCAGCATAACTGCTTTGTCCAATATTCCTCTGGATGAAAAACAGGAAGCAAACATAACCATCTTATAAAAATTATACTATGCTATTCATTAAAAAGCTGATGCCAAATTTTTTTTTCAGCATTTTTATTACGTTACCTGCTGCTGCCTTTGCACAGGATAAGGCAGCAACGGCAAAGAATGTTGAGTCTGCCAGTAACTACCTGCAAATATTGATGATTATTGTTGCTGCCGTACTGGTATTTGTTATCTGGGGTATGGGCCAGGTACTGGTAACCATGGGCAAACAGGCGATAGATAAAAGCAGGCAACCGGTTAAAATACCGGCTGTAATAACAATGATTTTTTTATCATTATGCTCACTAACAACAAGCGCAGAAGATAAGGTTTCTACAGATGCAGTAAATATTGCAGCAAACTATGGAGGCATGAGCAGCACCTCCTTCTGGCTGTTAGCCGCAGTGATATTTACAGAATTACTGATCCTGGTATTCATGATGTTTTCTATCAGAAGGATACAGGCAGAACTTTTACCGCAGGTGCAAAATAAAAAATCTCCTGCATTAAAAGAATGGTGGAACCGGCTGGATAAAAAATTATTTACCAAAGCAGTATCAGTAGAAAAAGAAGCAGATATTTTACTGGATCATGATTATGATGGCATCAGGGAATTAGATAACTCCTTACCACCCTGGTGGAAATATGGTTTTATGATAACCATTGCAATTGCTTTTATTTACCTGCTCAATTTTCATGTACTCGGATATGGTAAAAACCCTACCCAGGAATACCAGGAGGAAATGGCAAAAGCAAAAGAATCAAAAGAGCTGTATGAAGCAAAAAATGCAGACAAAATAGATGAAACAAATTTAAAGATGCCAAATGCTGAAGAATTAAATGCAGGTAAAGAACTCTTTACATCCATCTGCTGGACCTGTCATGGAAAAGCGGGAGAAGGTGGCGCAGGGCCAAACCTTACAGATAATTACTGGCTTCACAAAGGATCATTAACTGATGTTTATTTATCCATCAAACATGGCTACCCGGAGAAAGGTATGCAGGCATGGGAAAAAAATTATTCACCCAAACAAATAAATGACCTGGCCGGTTATATAAAAACATTGAGGGGTACAAATCCAGCAAATGCTAAAGCGCCGGAGGGTGATATTTATACAGATAGCGGGGCAACAGATTCTATAACGGTAAAGCAAAATAAAAATGAAAAACCAGATTCACAGATCGTAAAAGCAAATAGTAACAGCGTTGAAAAAAAATAACTTATGCCCACATCAATTCTGGATAAAAAAGATATTTTCAGAGATTCTGTTGCTACTATCTCCAAAGAGGGGAGACGCAATTTTATTAATCCTAAAAAACCCAAGGGCAGGCTTTATAATTTACGTACACGGTTTAGTATTTTTTACCTGATCGTTTTTTTTAGCCTGCCTTTTTTTAAAGTAAATGGCGAGCCGCTGCTGATGTTCAATGTGCTTGAGCGGAAGTTCATCATATTTGGTTTAGTCTTTTGGCCGCAGGACTTTTTCATATTCGGTATAGCCATGCTCTGCTTTATTGTTTTTGTAATTTTGTTTACCGTTATTTTTGGCCGTGTATTTTGCGGATGGGCCTGCCCTCAAACTATTTTTATGGAAATGGTTTTTCGTAAAATAGAATATTGGATTGATGGCGATGCGGCACAGCAAAAGTTGCTGAAAAAAATGCCCTGGACTGGCGAAAAAATAAGGAAGCGGAGCATTAAGTTTATTCTCTTTTTTTTAATCTCCTTCATCATCGCTAATTTTTTTCTTGCATACCTCATCGGGATGGATCAGTTATTAAAACACATCAGCCAGCCGGCAGAAAATATTGGCGTATTTGGTTCCTTAATGGGATTTACAACAGTATTCTTTTTTGTTTATTGGTGGTTTAGAGAACAGGCATGTATTGTAGTATGCCCTTACGGCAGGTTACAGGGCGTATTGCTGGATAAAAATTCTATTGTTGTTGGCTATGATTATTTGCGTGGAGAACCCAGGAGTAAACTACGGAAAGAGGATAATTATAAAGTAAAAGATAACCATCAGAGCAAATGCACTGATTGTAAAACGGAAGGTGGATGTAAGGATATAGCAAAAAAATTGGAAGCAATACAACCTGTTCATCTGCATGGAGATTGTATTGACTGTTATGCCTGTGTAAAAGTATGCCCCACGGGCATAGATATACGCAATGGCACACAGCTTGAATGTGTAAATTGCACAGCCTGCATAGATGCCTGCGATGCCATCATGACAAGCATACACAAACCCACGGGCCTCATACGTTATGCTTCTGAAAACAGTATAAAAGATGCTGTGCAGTTAAAATTTTCCCGGCGCATAAAAGCATATACTGCAGTACTCTCTTTGCTGATAGCTTTACTGGTATTTCTGATGGCAAGCCGCACCGATCTGGATGTAACATTAATGAGAACAGCAGGCATGACCTATACTTCAATGCCCGATGGCCGTGTGAGTAATTTATACAATTTAAAACTGGCCAACAAAACCCATCAGGATATTCCTATACACCTGAGGCTGGAAAACATACCCGGCGAAATCACATTGATCAACAGCATAAATTCTGTAGTAAAAAAAGAAGATTATACCTCCCTGCAGTTTTTTGTAAAACTAAACAGGGCAGATTTAAAAAGTTGGAAAACACCCATCGTAATTGGCATGTATGACTCAGCGAAAAAGATAAAAACAATTACTGCAAAATTCATTGGCCCGGAAGTATATAATTAAAAGAAATTAAATAATTTTTAAAAACTAAAATATGAACTGGGGTTATAAAATACTAATGGTGTATGTAATTTTTATTGCAGGCATATTGTTGCTTGTCTTCAAATCATCAAGCCAAAATCAGGATCTGGTAACAGAAGATTATTACGAACAGGAACTTAAATATCAACAGAAGATTGATGAAACACAGCGGGCAAATGCACTATCCACTGAAGTAAAATACGAGATTATCAATAACGGGATAGTTATTAATTTTCCTCCGGAAATGAAAGGGGCAAAGCTTACAGCCCATGTGCTGCTTTATTGCACTGCAGAGCAAAGCAAAGACATACAGAAGGAATTAGCCACAGATAATGCGCAGTTGTACCTTGCTTTGCCGCAGGCAAACAAAGGTTTGCACGAATTAAGAATAAACTGGATGGTAAACGGCACAAGTTATTATTACCAGCATAAAATAATCATCCCATGAATGCTTTATTTATAACAGCTTTTGTATTGGGCGGCCTTGGCAGTGTGCATTGTATTGGTATGTGCGGGCCGCTGGCATTGTCGTTGCCTGTTGTATCAGATAGCCATGCATCAAGGTTTGTTTCTACCTTACTTTACAATTTAGGCCGTGTAACAACTTATGCTTTTCTGGGTGCAGTATTTGGTATTATTGGGGGCACGTTTGCTTTATTCGGCTACCAGCAATGGCTTTCCATTATACTGGGCATAGTAATTATTATTTTTATCATTCTGCCAAAAAATGATTTTGCAAAAAGAAATGCGGTCATGATTTTTTTTGAAAAAATCAGGGCAACGCTGGGCAATTTATTTATCAAAAAAAACTATCACTCCCTTTTTTTTATTGGGCTGCTGAACGGATTGTTACCCTGTGGACTGGTTTATCTCGCTATTGCCGGGGCTATCTCTACAGCATCAGTTTTTAAAAGCAGTTTGTTTATGGCAGCATTTGGCCTGGGCACATTACCGGTAATGTGGTGTATAGCTTTTTTTGGCGGTTACATTAACCTGAGCATGAGAAAGGGTATAAAAAAACTGTATCCGTATTTTATGTTTTTTATGGCAGTGCTGCTCATTTTACGGGGATTGGGATTAAATATTCATTATATAAGCCCTTTGCCGGATATTCATCAGGTAGTTTCTCAACAAAAAATTAATTGCCATGATTAAGTTCAGTTCTGATACTGATGCAGGTTTTAAATTAAACAGGATATTCTGAATAGTTTTGTCAATTACGTTTTAATGCAGATGATTATGAGCCATATTAAAATTTCCGGAATGGACCAATACCTGCACGAAAACCTGACGTGGGACAGGGCGCTGGATTTTTATCTTCAGGAAAACGCATTTTTAAAAACACGTCTTTCGCAGGTGCTGGATAAAAATACGGATAAAAACCTTGTTGCTTTGGCAGAACAGTTTCAAAACAGGTTTATTCATAATGATGAATATATGAAAGATCTGCAGACGGATATTGTAATGCTGCAGCGTTTACTTAAGAATTTCATTGCCCGGCCAAAGCCGGATGAAAATAAAATTGTACAAAAACATAAAAAGCTACGCAACGAAATGGGGTCTTTTGAGAAAAATTTTGCAAAATTGATAAAAGAATTTAACCAGTTTCTTACCGCTATTCTTTGAGGGTATTAATTAAGCATTTCTGCTAATTTTGTTTCATTCAATATAGTTATTCTGCTTCCCTGCAGATCTATAAGTTTTTCACTTTTAAAATCGCTAAGTGTGCGTATGAGTGATTCGGTAGCGGTACCTGCAATATTGGCAAGATCTTCCCTGGAAAAATTTATTGTAAAATTCTTCTGCCCTTCTTCACTATATTTTTTTAATAAAGATACAAGGGCAGTAGCCACTCTTTTGCGAAGCGAATTATAAGCAATGTTCAGCAACTGCTTTTCTTTTTCTGCTATATTTTTTGAAAGTAACTGTATTATTTTTTTAGTGGCTTCGGCATTATGGTGCAGCAGTTTTTCAAATTCAATTACAGGTATATCTGTAATAATACTTTCCTCAAATGCTTCTGCAGTTTCTTTATATGTTCCTCCTTCCAGCAAGGCTGTGTAACCTAAAAAATCTCCTTCGCCAAAAAGACCGGTAGTAAGTATTTTGCCGTTATCGTTGCTTATAAATGTTTTTACTTTACCCTTTTTTATAAAAAATAATTTATGGGGATGATTGCCTTCCATATAAATCACCTGCTTTTTTTTATACCCGTTTTCTTCACCCTTCTCTGCAATATTATCCAGTGTATTTTCGGCTCCAAATTCATTCAGCATTTCCTGCATACCCTTCAGGCCGGCGGAATATTCTCTTTTAAGGATATTCACTTTTTTTAACCTGCTGTCTATAGCTTTCAGCAATTCAATATCAGTAAATGGTTTGGTGATATAATCATCTGCTCCCATTTCCATTCCTTTTCTAAAATCGCCTCTTTCAGATTTTGCTGTCAGAAAAATAAAAGGAATTCCGGAAAGGTGTTCATGCTTATTTAAAAGGTGCAGCACCCCATAACCATCCAGTACCGGCATCATAATATCACAAATGATCAGATCTGGTTTTTGCAACAATGCTTTTTCTATACCTGCTTTTCCATTTTCAGCCGTATCTACTATGTAATTGGAAAGCTCCAGAATCTCGGCAGTGTTTTCTCTGATTTCCAGATTGTCTTCTATCAGTAAAATATGTTCTTTCATTTTTATTATTCCAGGTTAAAAGAAATGGTAAAACTTGTACTCTTTTCCAGCTCGCTTTCAAAGCTAATGGTTCCGTTCATTAATTCCGCATATTTTGCAACTATGTGAAGCCCCAGTCCGGTGCCCTGTATATTGGTTACGTTTGAAGCCCGGAAAAACCGTTCAAATAAATGCTGCTGGTCTTCTGTAGAAATGCCAATGCCGTTGTCTTTAATAGTTATGGTAAAAATATCTTCTTCAACAGCCGAAATTATTTCAATTATACCAGCCTCACCGGTAAATTTTATTGCATTGGATAAAAGATTAAAAATAATGTTGCGCAATAAAGAATCATCCAGTTCTATTACCTGCTTACCGCTGTGAGTATAGGTGATCTGTTGATTTTTTTTTGCAATGCCGCGTATTTCTGCACAGATATCAGCAATAAAATCTTTAACATTAAAACGCCTGTACCGGGCCACAATCTTTCCGTCTTCAATTTTACCGATAGATAAAAATTCATTTAAAATATCAGTAAGATTATTTACAGAAGATTTAATGCGGTCTATGTGCTTATCTCTTTTCTCCTGCTCCACTGTTTCGGTGTATTTTGCAAGCAGTGATGCGGAAGATAGTATGGTACTTAATGGTGTACGGAATTCATGCGAAGCCATAGAAACAAAACGGCTTTTCAGATCGCCCAGTTCTTTTTCTTTGCTAAGCGCTTTGGTAAGCTCATCCCTGGACGTTTCAACCAGTTGAATCGCATCCTGCAACTGCCTTGTACGCAGTTCTACTTTTTCTTCAAGTTCATCGTTTAGCTCTTCAATTTTTAAATTATTTTCTGCAAGCTGTTCTTTCTGCAGAATGATTGAATTTTCTATTTCCTTTCGTTTGGTAATATCAATTACAAAAGCAATAACAAACATACCTTCCCTGGCTGCATAATTGCTCAGGCTCACTTCTACCGGAAATTCTGTACCGTCTTTTTTAATGGCAAACAAATCTCTCCCAACGCCCATTATCCTGCGTTCCGGTTTCTTAAGATAATTTTCCCGGTGTTTATGATGTACATGCTCATAACGGGATGGGATAAGTGTTTCCACCTGCTGCCCCACCAGTTCATCTTTATTTTGGTAACCAAACTGAAGCAGCAGGTAGCTGTTGGCCATTTCAATAATTCCTTTTTCATTGGCCACAATAATACCCATAGAAGCATATTCAAATAAAGCTTCAAACCGTTCTTTTTCTTTTATTAATGCAAGCGAAGAAATATTATCCATACGGGTAATTTAAAACATAAATTGAATATTGGAAAATATAAAAATAAACGCTGGTAATGCCGGTATATCAGCGGGCTCTGCTCAATTTATCATCTGAATACAAAAAGAAAATGCAGATCCTTTACCGGCCTCGCTTTGAATAAACAGTATGCCATTATTTTTTTCAATGAATTCTTTGCTGATGAGCAAACCCAGCCCGGTACCTTTTTCTTTTTCAGTGCCCCTGCTACTAATGGTGCTGTTCATTTCCTGTAATTTTTTGATCCTGTTTTCTGATAACCCAACGCCAAAATCTTTCACTTCAATAATTACAGATCCATTCTGGCGCAAAGCTTTAATTTGAACTTCATTGTTTCTGTGGCTGAATTTAATGGCATTGCTCAGCAGGTTCCGTATTACAAATTCTATCATTCCTTTATCGGCATAGCCGTAAATATTTTCATCAGCATTCACTAAAATATTAATATTTTTCATGTGCGCATTCAGTTGCAGCACCCTTGCGGAATTTTCAAGTAAAGTTTTTACATTAAATTTTTCCTGTTTAAATTCTATCAGGTTCATTTGCGATCTGGACCATTGCAGCAGGTTGTACATAAGTTCATTCAGGTTATCAAGTGAATGCTGTGCCTGCGTATATAACTTTTCTTTTTCATCTTCTGTAAGCTTTTCATGGTGTTCTGTAATTAGCTTTATAAAAGACTGCATGGTAGCAAGCGGATTGCGGAGGTCATGCGAAATGATGGAGAATAATTTGTCTTTAATCTGGTTCAGTTGCGCCAGCTTATTTTCTGATTCTTTTACCAGGGTAAAAGAACTTTCCAGCTCAATATTTTTTTGTTTGAGGTCGGCTGTTTGTTGTGCTACCTGCAGCAGCAATTCTTTTCTTTGTTCTTCAATCAATTCTTTTTTTTCTATTTCCCTTTCGAGTGCCATTCTTTCTTTTTCCAGCGTTTCTTTTGCAAGCTGGTTTCGCATGGTATTCAGGCGGCTGGCAAGGCCTAATGAAAACACAACTACCTGTATTAAAAATCCTAATTGTACTAAATATCTTGTAAAAAAATTATCAGCCCAAATCCCTAATTCCCTTCCGATAAAAAGTACGGCGCCTATCACCAGCAATATATTTGCCCAGATAAAAAATTTAGCAGGCTGGTATTTTTCTTTGTAATAAGCTACCAGGCCTGCAGCAAGCATAAGGCAATGAACGCCTGTGTTTACAATACCAATGATGATTAAAAGAGGATAGATGATATCTGTTTGTGTTGCATACCCGTAAAAACCCGCCAGGCACAAACCTATATTCAACGCAATAAAAAGGTTCATTAAAATATTTGTGCGGGGTAATATCTTTGGAGTATGCAGGTAGGTTCGGGTAAATAATAATCTTGTTAAACCATTAAAAGGAACAATCATTAAATAGCAGAATGTATCCCATAGCGGAGCATTTTTCCATAAGTATTCTATGCCAAACCCATAATAAAAAGCAAAATAAGTTCCTATGCCAATAATGCTTAAAACGTAATAGAGGTAATTAATATCTTTTACTGCAATGCCAATAAAAAGATTGTATAATGCCATCACCAGGATAACGCCTAAAAAAATACCCTGCCATAAAAGACGCTGATTGTCTTCGTGTTCATAATTGGCAACAGGTATTACAGAGAGGTTGTAAGTACGGGGAATATAGATGCTGTAAACCGGCTGCATCTGCAGCCATACACTTACCTGCTGGTTATGCTTTATTAAAAAACGAAAGCCATTACTGTTGGCCATCAGGGAGCGCTGATCCAGCGGCAGCAGGCTCCCAGTGTAGAGTTGCATTCCGGTATCCGGCGAGTTAAGGAATAAACCTGCAAGGCCACTCTTTGGTATCTGCAGTACAAATTCACCATCTGTGCCTGTTTCATTTTTTAATTCAAACGAGGCCCATATCTTCCAGAATGTTTGTTGCTGTTTTAATTTATTTTCTGGCAATGCAGTAAAATGCAACTGGCGGATTGCATTGAATCCCAACTGACCGCTTTCATCAACATACCATTCAATGGATCGTTGACTGATGAAAACAGTCTGTGATTTTTTTTGTAAATTAATAAGGGGTTGTGCAGTTGATGCAAAACAAAAGCAAATACTAAGAAGCAGAACCGGTACGTATTTTTGTAAAAAGATCAAAGCAATTAGTTGTTCGTGTAAATGTATTAGTTTGCAAACACAGTTTAAAATCTATTATGCCGGGTATAAAAATAATATTGGTAGAAGATGATTGGATCATTGCTAAAGAAATTGCTTATTGTCTGCAGGATTTTGGCTTTGAAGTGATTGGCTCATTTGATACAGGTGAAGAAGCGTTAATTCAAATTAAAAGGTTGAGGCCAGATATAGTGCTGCTTGATATTGGCCTTTCCGGAGAACTGTCCGGGCTTGATGTAGCCATAAAATTAAAAGAGGCCGGCGTACCTTTTATTTTTTTAACGGCGTTGGCTGATGCAGATACCATTAACCAGGCTAAGCTTTCAGAGCCTTATGCCTACCTTGTAAAACCTGTAAAACCCGAGACGCTTTACTCTACCATTGAGATAACATTATACAACGCCGCTCATAAAAAAGACAACCTGGCTTTACCTGTTTTAAAAGATACACTAACGCCGGAAGAGAGCATTTTTGTAAAAATAAAGAACAGGCTGGAGAAGATTATGTTGAAAGAAATACTCTGGATAGAAGCTTCTGATATTTATGCATTAATAATTACAGCCTCGGGCAGGCACTTATTGAATACAAGTTTAAAAACAGTAGAAGAAAAATTTCCGGCTTCGCAGTTTATAAGAGTACACCGTTCCTTTATTGTAAACCTTACTAAGATAGATGCAATAGAAGATACCGACCTGGTAATTGGTAAAGAAAAGATACCGATTGGTAAAACATACCGTGAAAAATTAATGACCCGCCTCTCATTTTTATAATTCACCTGCCCATATCTTTCATTCACCTTAAAAAAAACTTCGTTTGCAAGGTTTACCCTAAAACCATTTTAAAATCTAATACTTTGAAGCCAGATTTTACTGCTATATGAATAATCTTGCAACAACAGAAATGGTAAATGCTATCTGGATCGTTCTGCTATTATATGTAGGATGCATTGTTTTTTTTGTGGTACGTGGGGCAAGAAGAACTAAAACCATTGCAGACTATGCAACAGGCAGTATGAACTTTTCGCCTGCTATGCTTGGGCTTTCATTAGCTGCATCTATCAGCAGTGCTGCTACCTTTATTATCAACCCGGGATTTGTAGCTTATTATGGCCTTGCGGGGTTTTTGTCCATGGCTGTTTTCTTACCCATTGGTATGTTGGTATCTCTCGCTGTGTTATCAAAAAGATTTAGAAAATACGGACAAGCGGTGCAGGCAAAGTCCATTGCGCAATGGATGGGCAAGCGGTATAGCAGCCCTGGCTTCGCTTTATTCTTTGGCTTTCTTTCTTTATTAATGATCGCATTTATTGTAATGATTTGTGTAGGATTAACGCAGGTATTAACCCGTTCGCTTAATCTTGAAGTACTGCCTGCTTTAATAGGTGTGGTAACTTTTACTTTTGGATACATGATGTTTGGCGGGGCTAACAGCATGGTATATACGAACACCGTTCAGGCATTTCTAAAAATTGCAGTAGCAATAATTTTACTTACATCCGGATATGAATATTTTTCAAATGGTGTACATGGATTCTTAGACCGCCTTGCAGCGGTAGATCCTATGTTGGCAAAACCTTTTAATCCTTCAAGCCCTTTGTTTAGGGATGTGTTTGAAGTGGTGATATGCCAATTGATAGTAGGCGTGGCAATTGTTTGTCAGCCACATATTCTTACCCGTTCATTATTATTAAAAAAGGATAAGGATGTAAACAAATTTCTTACTGTTGCTATCATTGTGCAGGCCTTATTTTTTATGGTAGTACTGGCAGGGTTGTATGCAAGATTATATTTCCCTGCCCTTACGGTAAACGGAGCTAAAATTCCACTGGATGCTGTAACAAGTACTTTTGTGGTAACAAGATTTCCGGTTTACATAGCCATCATTTTAATATTGGGTATGCTGTCCGCAGGAATGGCAACGCTGGAAGGGCTCATTCAGTCTTTAAGTACCACATTCACTTCAGATGTTATTAAACCATTGGGGGGTAACCGGTGGATAAAAGAAGAGAATAATCCAACAGGGTTTATTTCAGAATTGATGCTGAACAGGATAGTGATCGGTATCATGGCAGTGATTTCATTTTTCCTTTCCTATCAGCAATTACTGAGTCCTGATTTAAGTGTAGGCATATTTGCACAGAATGGTGTATATGCTTATTTCTCGGCAGTATTTATACCTGTACTGTTTGGCATTTTTATTACCAATGTTCCAAGGGCTTCTGTTGTGGCGGCTTCTGTAACTGCAGTGATTGTACATTTTAGTGTGTATTATGGCAGGTTAACTCCATACATGAAAGAAGGCACAAGAAATCCCGGCATTGCATCAGCACTCGCAATTATATCATCATTGGTTGTAGCTACGGCAGTTTATTTTTTAATGAAGAAAAGGTCAAATGAAAAAAGTATTAAGCATACTGTTATTGTTGCTGTGGAAGCTTAGTTTTTCTCAGGATACCTGCAAACCAAGATATGATTTGCCGGTACATTATGAACAGCTTTCCCAAGGCCTTCACCTGGCGTTTGTAGAGCAGGGAAATGGCAAGCCTGTACTGTTCATCCATGGGTTGGGAGGAAATATTTCTCACTGGCTAAAATCGGTGCATGAGCTTTCTAAAAAATATCATTGCCTGGCAATTGATCTTCCGGGATATGGTTATTCTGATAAAACATTTTCACCTGCAGGTAAAGATCAGCTACAGTTTTTTGCAGATATACTGGCAGACTTTATTACCCAGCGTAAACTTGGCAAGCTAATACTGGCCGGCCATTCTATGGGTGGTCAGATAGCGATGGTAATGGCCATTCAACATCCTGAACTGGTTTCAAAATTAGTACTGGTATCACCGGCAGGTCTGGAAACATTTACCGAACCAGAAGCCACACTAATTGCTGGCGCTACACCTGCATCTTTATTTGAAAAACAGGATGAGAAAATAATCCGCTATAATTTTAAACAAAATTTTTATGAACAACCAGCCGGTGCAGAAATGCTGATACAGGACAGGATACGGCTCTCTGCCTGCAGCGATTTTAAACAATATGCAGCAGCAGTATCCAATAGTATAAAAGCCATGCTCGGGCATCCTGTAAAAAACGAATTGAGCAGGATTAAACAACCGGTACTGATTATTTTTGGTGAAAACGATGCCTTAATTCCTAACAGAATCATGCATAAAAATTTAACACGGGAAGATTTATTAAAAGACACAAAGATCAGTTTGCCACAGGCAAAAATAGTTTTGATCAGCAAAGCGGGCCACATGGTTCAATTTGAAAAACCAGTAGAAACAAATAACGCCATTAAACATTTTTTACAATAAATATTTTTCTTCAACCTAAAACTAACAACAATGAAAAATTATGTACTGCTTCTGTTCCTCCTGCTTGTACAGGTAACCGCATGGGCCCAAAACACGGGCAGGATCAATGGCAAGGTTAATGATGATAAAGGGCAACCCATGGCTGGCGCTACCGTTATGCTAAGGGAGACCAATGCATCTACTGCAACAGATAATGCAGGGATGTTTTCGTTTGCCAATGTGAGAACTGGCAGAGTTACCCTTATTGTTTCATTTGTTGGCTATGCCGATGCAGCGCAAACAGTTAATGTGAGCAGTAGTGGTCAGACGGATGTAAAAATAAGTTTGTCACAAAGTATTCGTGCAGGAGATGAAGTAGTAGTAACTGCATCAAAACGTGCAGAGAAAATTACAAGAGCGCCTGCATCTATCAGTGTGATAAATGCAAAAGATTTTGAACAAAGCTCTTCTTTTAATATCGGGGAGTTGGCTTCAAAGTTACAGGGTGTAGAATTTGTAAGAATTGGTGTTACCGGCGTAGGTATAAATGCCCGGGGTTTCAACAATGCTTTTAATGCAAAGATTCTTCAAATGACAGATGGCAGAAACAGCATGATGGCGGGTGGCAGCGGTTTGCCTGCCGGTATTATGAATACCGTGATAAAGGAAGATATCGAACGGCTTGAAGTTGTGCTGGGCCCCAATTCGGCCTTATATGGCCCTAATGCTCACAACGGAGTTGCCAATACTATCACCAAAGATCCACGAAAATACCAGGGCACTACCGTGGCATTAACTGCAGGTAACCAGGAAGTATTCAGTGGCCGTTTTCGCCAGGCTACAAAAATTAATGATAAATGGGCATATAAATTAACCGGTGAATATACTACCGGTAAAGATTTTGAATTTCATGACAGTATTTATGCAGGCGGTTCCGTTTATGGGCCTGCCGTAGCTATCCCGGAGCGCATACCAAATTACCAGTTCAGGCATATACGTGGAGAAGCTCATGCTTATTACAGTGTAACATCAAAATCTGATATCATTATTTCTTATGGTGGCAGCAAGAATAATTTTATCAGTGTAAATAATACCGGGCGCAACCAGATACGGGATTGGAAATTTTCTTTTTTGCAGGCCAGGTTTGTAAGCCCAAGATTATTTGTGCAGGCTTATGAAACATGGACAAATGTTGGCCAGTCTTACGGCATTCCCGGTTACACAAGAGATTACTGGAACAGAACACATAGTTCTATTACTGATCCTAACAGCCCGGCGTATGCATCTGCCGGAAGGCTTCCGCCGGACTCAGCAGAAATGTTTGCATTGAGACTGGGGAACAGGTTTAAAGAACAATCAAAGAGGTTTAATTCTGAAGCGCAATACAATTATAATTTTCAAAAAGCAGGGCTGTTTATGGTGGCAGGGGTAACTTATCAAAAAGATAATCCTAAAACTTTTGGAACAAGCCTGGCAGATGCCAATCAAAAAGTAGAAGTAACACAATATGGTGCTGCATTACAATTAGAAAAAACGCTGCCCTTTGATCTTAAATTTGTAACAGCCGCAAGACTGGATCATCATAGTCTTTTTGGAAACCTCTTCTCCCCTAAGTTTGCGTTGGTTAAAGGCGTACCGGGTGGTGCTGTAAGAGTAACCTGGGGCAAAGCCTTTGCAGCACCGATTATACTGTTTCAGCGTGCAAGCGTTTTTGGTCTTGTATTCGGAAACGGAAGTGGTGTACATTATATCCCCAATGGTGCAAATGTAAATGACCCTGCTGCTGCCACGGTAACCACTCCATTAAAACCAGAAGAAATTAAAACATGGGAAATAGGGTATAAGGGTACTATTGCTAAAAAACTTTATCTGGATATAAATGGTTATTACGGAAAAAGTAAAAACTTTTTAAGCCCTGCTATTACTTTAGGTGGCCGTGCAATGAGTGTGGGTGATATTCCTATTGAAACAACTAAATTATTATTTCCAGGTACTGTCAACAGTTCAGGTGTATTGGGCGGAGCAGCATTTGCTACCTATTTTAATTATGGTCTGGTTTCTTCTTATGGCGTGGACCTTGGTATTAATTATTATTTTACTGATAAAATAAGCCTTGCTGTAAAATACTCCTGGTTTGGGTCAGATATTACCAAAGACAATATTAAAAATGATGCAAATAAAGACGGCTATGTAGCATTGGATGAAAGAAGTTTGAATGCTCCCAGGAACAGGATTGCATCAACATTAAGTTTTCAGAATATTGCCAAAGGAAAAATGTTCATTAATCTTTCGGCCCGCTGGGTACAGCAGTTTGATATGTACAGCGGCAGCCAGGTAGGCACTGCAGCAGGCGAAGGAAGCAGGGGTAGAGTTTACGGCGGCAAAAACCCTATAACAAGTGCAGATCGTTATTATATAAAAAATTACGACCATGGTGCGCTGGGAGGATTTACAACAATTGATTTGAGCACAGGTTTTCATTTTTCAGAAATGCTCAGTCTTGGCGCAGGTGTAAGCAACCTTTTCAATACAACACAAAGAGAATTTGTTGGCTCGCCGTCTATTGGCAGGTTATACTCTGTTGAATTAAAAGTTATGCTCCCTGCAAAACCCAAAAAATAATTACCGGTACTCCGCAGTGGTCGGTGTCCCAGAGAAGCAGTGGTGGGTGTCCTCACCGACCACTGAAGAGGAAGCGACAATTTGAAATGTACACTGTAAGAGCTACAGCGTACGCAGCGGTTAATAATAAATTATTTTATTCTCGGCGTACGCCTGGGCAGTGGTGGGTGTCCTCACCGGCCACTGAATAGATTTTTATTATCACATGCAGATAAAACTTTGGCAAAGTTTAAATCACTTTCCACTACGGCAGTGGTCGGTGTCCACACCGACCACTGAGGAAAATAAAAAGTATAAAATATGCCTGACCATTTTTTTAAAATCAATGGTATCCGCCTGCATTTAGTTCATCATCCAGGCGAAGGCCCTGCCATAATTCTTCTTCATGGATTAACTGCTAATGCACACGCATTTGATGGCCTTATCGCCGCAGGGTTATGCCCTGCATTTAATGTATATTCGGTGGACCTGAGAGGAAGAGGAGAAAGCGATCAGCCGGAAGATGATTATTCAATGGCTGCCCATGCAAAAGATATTACAGGCATTTTGGATGCACTCGGAATAGATAAAGCAATAATTGGCGGTCATTCTTTTGGCGCTTTATTAAGTTTATTTATTGCTGCTAATTATCCGGAAAGAGTTGAAAAATTAATATTGATGGATGCAGCGGCAAGAATGCATTCCAATACTAAAGAAATGCTAACACCTGCGCTGGGGCGGCTTGGGCAGGTATTCTCTTCCTTTGATAATTATATAGAAAAAGTAAAGGCTGCCCCTTACCTGCAATTCTGGGATCAGGAAATGCTCAGCTATTACCAGGCTGATGTAAAGAATTTAGACGGATCTTCAGTTACACCCGTTCCACAATTGGCACACATGTTACTGGCAGTAAATGGCGCACTGGCAGAACCCTGGACAGATTATATTCACCAGATAGATAAGCCTGCAATTTTAATAAATGGCCCTGGAATATACACGATGAATGCGGCATTGCTTCCTGAAGAAAATGCAATGGAAACCGTGGCAATGATGAAGAACTGTATGTATGCGAAAGTGCCGGGCAATCATCAGACCATGTTGTATGGAGAAGGGGCTTTGGAAATTGCAAAAGAAATAAAAATTTTTTTAAACAGCCATTCATGAAAAAAAGAACGGTCTTAATTACCGGCAGCACCAGCGGAATTGGATTAGGTATTGCAAAAGCATTTGCAGCAAAAGGATACAATATAATTTTTAATGGATTGGAGGCCGATGGCAAACAGGTGGCTGCTTCCATTGCAGCGGAATTTAATATTGATCATTTATTTTTTCCGGCAAATATGCTGCAGCCCGGATCGCTGCGGGAAATGGTAAAGCAGTCTGTTGAAAAATTTGGAGTAATTGATGTGCTGATCAATAATGCCGGCATACAGCATCTATCAGCAATTGAAGATTTTCCTGAAGACAAGTGGAATGATATTATTGCTATAAATCTTTCGGCTGCTTTTCATCTTACCAAAGCTGTATGGGCCGGAATGAAAGAACAAAAATCTGGACGAATCATCAACATATCTTCTATGCATGGTTTGTTTGCCTCCGAATTTAAAAGTGCTTATGTTGCAGCTAAACATGGCATCGTAGGCTTTACCAAAACGGCTGCCCTGGAAGGCGCACCTTACGGCATTACGGCTAATGCAATATGCCCCGGCTATGTAAAAACGCCGCTTGTAGAAAAGCAGATTGCCGAGCAAAGCCTTGCTCATAATATTACTGAAAAAGAAGTGGTACAAAAAGTGATGCTGATTAAACAGGCCATCAAAGAATTTATACCTGTAGAAACAATTGCTGCCGTAAGTATTTTTCTTGCGTCTGATGAAGCAGCAACCATCACGGGTATTGCAATGCCGGTAGATGGGGGATGGTCTGCTCAGTAAAATCATAAAACAATCAATTCCTGTATTGATTAAATTTGCGGATGGCAAATAACAATTTATATGATATCGTCATTATCGGCGGCGGCCCTATCGGTATGGCCTGTGCGCTGGAAGCAAAAGAAAAAGGCCTGCATTATATTATTATTGAGAAAGGATGTTTGGTAAATTCATTATACCATTACCCTGTAAACATGGCCTTCTTTTCTACTTCCGAAAGGCTGGAAATTGGTGGTGTACCTTTTGTAAGTAACAACCCAAAACCTACCCGCAGTGAGGCCCTGGAATATTACCGCAGGGTTGCCATTGCAGCATCTCTTAATATTAATTTGTTTGAGGAGGTATTGGATGTAGCAAAACACGAAACCTCTTTCGAAATAAATACTTCGCTAAAAAAATACTCTGCCAAAAACATCATCATTGCTACGGGCTTTTATGATATTCCATTTTTGCTGAATACCCCCGGCGAAGATTTACCTAAAGTAACACACTATTACAAAGACCCACACTTTTATGCTTTTCAAAAAGTACTTATTATCGGTGCCAATAATTCTGGTGTAGATGCGGCTCTGGAAACTTTTAGAAAAGGCGCCGGAGTAAGCATGGTGATACGTGAAGCCGAAGTGGGCACACGGGTAAAATACTGGGTACGGCCCGATATTGTGAACCGCATTAATGAAGGTTCTATAAAAGCTTACTTTAATTCTACCGTTGCCGCTATCCGGCAAAAAGAAGTGGATATAAACACGCCGGATGGGCTTGTTACTATTGCGAATGATTGGGTGATTGCTATGACGGGTTATCAACCCAACCTTTCCTTTTTACAAAAGCTTGGCATCCGTTTATCAGATGATGCTATACGCAAACCTGTGTACAGTAATGATACCCACGAAACAAATGTAAAAGGCATTTACCTTGCCGGCGTTATCTGCGGGGGTATGGATACACACAGCCTCTTTATAGAAAACTCAAGAGAACATGCAGTAAAGATTGCGGAAGAAATTATGAGGAAAAAATAATTTTACGGGAGATTTATTATTTTTTCTTGGGGGGCTTATTCATTATTTCAAACCCTTTATATACAGCATTATGTAAAATTGAAGCATGGTTTTCAGCTTTAAAGTATTCAAAATTTACCGATAAATTTTCTTTATGCCCTTTCTTTAAAATACGGACTAATTTTTTTGTATCGGTTTCCATAATTTTCCCTTCTTTTCCCACTGCAATAAAAAGCGAAATAGGTTTTGTAAAATCAGGCTTTAAAACATTTGGTTCTCTTTTTAATAAACTTTCACCATCCCACCATAAACTTGGACTTACTATAATATAATTTGTAAATAGCGCAGGTTTTTTGTAAAGAATTTCAGTTGCTAAAAGGCCGCCTAATGATTGCCCTATAATAGTTTTTGATTCCGTTGTTTTATAATTTCTTTCAATGAAAGGTTGTAATTCTGATTCAATGAAACTGATAAACTTTTCTGATTTGCCCGTGGTAGGTAAATCTTTTTTATCCTTCTCAATTGTAGTAGGAAAAGTAAAATCTCTCTTTCTGTCAACATTTGCTATACCAACTAAAATTGAATTTGGCAACATGCTTACCCAGGGGAAATTAAAGAACTGAATTAAACCCGCAATATGAATAAAATCTTCGTCTGCAGATCCATCTAATAAATAAATAACCGGGTATTTTATTGTGTCGTTTTTATTATAACCGACTGGCAAATAAATATTTAATATCCGCTTTTCGGCTAATACTATTGAGTTAATTTCTTTGATAGCACCCAATACAAAGGGTTTACTTTCTTTTACAGTTTGTGCATCCTGCCCCAATACCAGTTGGGTAGTAAAACAGCAAAAAATAAAGATTAAAATATATTTCATAAGTTGTATGGTTAGTTAGGGATTTCTTGCCAGCAACTTCTCTCCCAGCTATTATGTTGGCTGCAGACGTTGCGTAAAATGAAACCTTTTCTTAACTTTATCAATGCCTGTAAAGTAAGCTATTCCATACACAGATGGTACTTGCTTTACCGGGTTACAAATTTTATGGGAATAGCGGATACAGGTTTTTAAAATAAATAACTGCCTGCTGTTAACCGCAACCTCCTCAACCCGGCACAAATCCTGAAGAGACGTTGCTGGGAAATAAAGGCCACCGTCTGATAATAAAATACCGACCCTTTTCAAGTCGGTCAGACGGAGACCGTCAGACCGGGGTTACCAAACTGTAGGGCCGTGCCGATTTAATTGTAGCAGGCAATGCCATTCAAAAAGATTCTTCTCTCATAAAAGAAGTGGCGGCGGCAGTGTATAGTGTGGCGGTTATTGTTTGAAGGCCACCGTCTGATAATAAAATACCGACCCTTTTCAAGTCGGTCAGACGGAGACCGTCAGACCGGGGTTACCAAACTGCAGGGCCGGTGCCGATTTAATTGTAACAGGCAATGCCATTGAAAAAGATTCTTCTCTCATAAAAGAAGTGGCGGCGGCAGTGCAAAGTGTGGCGGTAAAAGTGGAGAGGCTTGCAGAGATAGCAATGCATTTTTTTTATCTGCTTTATACCTTCAATAAAAATTGTTGTGTCACTTGCCGATCTTACCGGCACCCCGATATTACCATTGAACCGGAACTTGTACTGCAAATCATGGGGCTATTTATAAAACACCTCATTGCAACAATCGCAGCGTCAATTTCTGCGTGCTTTCAAAGTCCTTACAGCAACATACTGCCTGTATATGATCCACAACAGAATAAAAAATACAACAGGCTCAATAATTACAAAGATCCAGATGTTTACTTCTTCATACGTCATGTGCAACCCGGCTGCTAAATCCTGTAATAATTTTACGCAATATTTAAATGTTTTGTTCATGTTATTGAATATATTGGTTAATTAGTTTTGAGTTAAATTACTTTTTTATGAGGATGAAAAATTTCCTCCGGTGCCACTGATAAAAAAAAATACGATCCCCGTTTTTATTAATCCATTCCATCTTTGGATGCGAAGGTTTTGCCCTGCCATAGTTATTATTATATGAGCCGGATAAATAATATTACCGGCTCATATTTTTAGTATATTTGAGCCGAATAAGCAAAATAATCGGCTCATGCTACTGTATAACTGGCAACAAAAAGACTGGCCTAATTTTACCTACAGCCTTACCGGCGTTGAGGATGAGCTTTTTTCATTTGCTGAAAGGGTAGGCCATGTGAGTGGGATTTTAAAAGCGCTGCCAGAACATATACAAATGGAGGCGGTTATAGATATCATGGTGGCCGAAGCAATTAAAACCTCCGAGATAGAGGGGGAATATTTAAGCCGGAAGGATGTATTTTCTTCCATCAGGAAAAACCTGGGATTTATTGTATCCACAGAACAGATTTTGGATAAAAGGGCAGCCGGAATTGCGGCATTGATGATTGATGTAAGAAAAACTTTTAAAGAGCCACTCAGCAAAGAAAAACTATTCAACTGGCATACTATGCTAATGAGCAATAGTGCAGGCATTGAAGTGGGTGCCTGGCGTAGTCATGAAGAACCTATGCAGATTATTTCTGGTGCAATGGGAAAACAAAAAGTACATTTTGAAGCACCGGCTTCAGCAGTTGTTGGGGAAGAAATGAACCGGTATATTTTATGGTTTAATGATACTGCGCCTGGTGGCAAAAAAGAAATTAAAAAAGCAGCTTTGCGTTCAGCCATTGCGCATCTGTATTTTGAAACGATACATCCTTTTGAAGATGGTAATGGAAGAATTGGCCGTACGCTTGCAGAAAAAGCTCTGTCGCAGGGAATAGGCCGCCCGGTAATGCTTAGTTTGTCAGAAACTATTGAGGCAACAAAAAAGAATTATTATAAGGAACTTGAAAAAGCACAAAAATCTAATGAGATAACTTCCTGGATAAATTTCTTTATAAAAACTATATTGCAATCGCAGATACATGCAGAAGAACAGGTGGCTTTTACCCTTAAAAAAGTAAAATTTTTCGACCGGTTCAGGGAACAGTTTAATGACAGGCAACTCACTGTAATAAAAAGAATGCTGGAGGAAGGTGTTAAAGGATTTGCAGGCGGCATGAATGCAGGAAAATATGTTGGCCTCACTAAAACTTCCAAAGCCACAGCAACCAGAGACCTGCAGGATCTTCTGGAAAAAGGTGCTTTGGTAATATCTGGCAGCGGCCGAAGTACAAGCTACCAGGTAAGATTGCAATAGAAAGAATACGGATATTGTTTTAATATCCGCTATTTTTTATCCGTTAAAATATTTTAACTTTCAGCAATTAATAAAATAACAGGTTAAACAAACCTTGAACCTTGAACTCTTAAACCTTTTAAACTTTTTAGAGGCTCATCATTTCTTTAAACTTCACGGCCTGCCTGCGGCTTACTTCAATTTTTTCGCCGCCTTTTAAATCAAGTAATAGACCGCCATTAAAATAAGGCTCTACTTTATCTATCATACGCAGGTTTACAATATGCTTTCTGTTTGCCCTGAAAAAAGTTTTCTCGTCCAGCCGCTCTTCCAGTGCATTAAGCGATTTTAAAATAAGCGGTTTGTGAGTGCTGAAATATACTTTGGCGTAGTTACCAACGCTTTCGAATAAACGCACATCCGATAGTTTTACAAACCAGCACCTTTCGCCATCTTTTACAAATACCTGGTCATGCTCACTAAGCATTCCACGGTTTACGCCGGCCATTGCGGCTGCCATTTCTTTTTCTTCTGCCTGCTGCAGTTTATGTAATGCATCTGCAAGCCGCTTGGGTTCCACAGGTTTCATTAAATAATCCAGTGCATTTACTTCAAATGCTTTAAGCGCAAACTCATCATAAGCTGTAGTAAAAATTACATGTGGCGCCCTCTCCAGTTCCATCAGCATATCAAATCCTGTTTTTCCCGGCATCTGTATATCCAAAAAAATAAGATCGGGCATTAGCTGTTCTATTTTTTCAATACCTTCCTGCGCATTGGCAGCTTCGCCTATTACTTCTACTTCAGGAAAATCTGCCAGTAATTTTTTTAATTCATTTCTTGCAAGCCTTTCATCATCTATAATAATTGCTTTCTGCATTGTTATAAAAAATTTATTGGTTTATAAAAAGATTAGCTGCCGGCATAATTATTTTTGATTCTACCATTCCTCCGTTTATATTCCTGATCTCAAACTGTGCCTTGCCCTGGTATAAAAGATTAAGCCTGTCCTGTGTGCTTTTTATGCCAAACCCTTCTTTATTTATACCGCCGTTTCCATTGAGTGTGCCGGAATTTTGTACCACAAGTTCGTGATGATTTTCTTTAAATAATGAAGTGATGCGGACAAAGCCACCATCTATTTTTTTACTGATACCATGCTTGATGGCATTTTCTACAAGGGTCTGCAGCATCATGGGTGGTATGGGTTGTGTCAATGTATCGGGGTTAATATCCATTTCTATACTAAGCCTTTCTTCAAAGCGCATTTGTTCCAGCGCAAGATAATCTTTTACAATATCCAGTTCCTGCTGCAGCGGTACGGTTTCTAATTGTTCTACCCTCATGCTGCTGCGCAAAATATTGCTTAGTTCTGTAATGGCAGTTCTTGCCCGCTGTGGATTTTCATCTACCAATGCACGAATGCTGTTTAAAGCATTAAAAATAAAATGAGGATTTATATGTGATTTGATTGTTTTTAATTCAAGCGATTTTACCAATCCTTCAAGCCTTAATTTATCCAGCCTGTCTTTTCTATCCTTCTCTATATAATGCCAAACGAGGTAAATAAGCAGCCACATAGAAGTAAGAATAAAAGTAAAAATCAGGCCCCACCAGTCCCGCCCCTTTCTTTGCTCTTCATATTGCCAGGTACCGTTTTTATCTCTAAACCACCCGGTTGATTTTTTTATTTTAATTGCTGTTGCATAACCGGAAGAGTCTAATGCCGCATTTTTTTCATAATGATAATAATCAGTGCCTGCTACATTCAATTCCTTCTCTTGTATTATAGCTTTTTGTTTACGTTCATTTTTTTCATATTTATCCAAAGAGTATCCTGAAAAATCGGAAGTGTATTTTGAACCGTAATAAGATAATAAACCTGCCGACAATACGCCGAAGATGAACATTATAAATACCTTATTGGGCGAAAAACTTATCCAGTTAATTTTTTTAAGTACTGTTCTCAGCAGGTGTGTTGCGGCTATGCTCCAGATAAAATCAATAAAAAGTAGAAGAAAGAAAAGATTCTTTTTTACTTCGGGGGTCAGGTACGCTTCTGCTGCAAACTGGTAAGCAATAAAGAGATTTAAAAATATCCATGCTCCCCAGCCCGCAAGTTGACACATCCAATATCTGGAAATCTTTTTTAGCATAATTACTGCAAATCTATTTAGCAATATAGGTAATAAAATGTTTGTTTTTATTAATGGCTAAATAGTGGGTTAAGAGGTATATAAAAAAAATTAAGTGCTTTAAATATTACCGGGATGTTATTTTAAAAAGAAATGTGTATTTATGCAAAATTGATTTTCAAATCAATATAGGGCATTGTCTAATGAAAATCACCCAGGGCCTTATCTTTTATCCTTTACCCAACAATAAAACATTTACTACTTTTACAATATGCAAAACCCCAATTTAAATACCGATGGAGAAAGGCTGAGTGTTGCGGATAAAGAATTTGAAAATAATATACGTCCGGCTGCAATAGAGCAATTTTCGGGGCAGCAACAAATCATAGACAATCTTATCATTTTTATAAAAGCATCCAAGCTCTGAGGCGAAGCATTGGATCATATTTTATTTCATGGCCCGCCGGGCCTGGGCAAAACTACCCTCAGCAGAATTGTGGC
>JANLQE010000313.1:0-3277 GCA_031367625.1 Bacteroidota bacterium | reverse complement strand
TTTTTTGAATTCCGTCGCTGGCAGTTTTATGCCAAATTAATTATCGGTGTTATTCCTGCTCTTGTGCTCGGGTACTTATTTTCAGATAAGATAGATACCTTGCTGGAAAGCCCTACTACCGTTGCTATTGCTATGCTGGCCGGTGGTATCGTTTTGCTTTTCATTGATGCGGTTTTTAAAGCAGCAACAATTGAATCAGAAGACCAAATAAGTTTTGGAAAGGCCTTTATTGTTGGCTTGTGGCAAACAATCGCCATGGTTCCGGGTGTTAGCCGCAGTGCGGCAAGCATCATTGGTGGTATGTCGCAAAAGTTTACCCGCAATCTTGCAGCAGAGTTTTCTTTTTTTCTGGCAGTGCCTACGATGTTTGCCGCTACTGCTTATTCTTTATTTTTAAAAAAATGGGAGCATGCCGGTCTTGTAAAAAAAGGATACCAGATCATTATGGAATCATCGGAGAATACGATGGCTTTTGTAATAGGCAATGTAGTAGCATTTGTGGTAGCCCTGCTTGCTATCCGTTTCTTTATAAACTATTTAAAAATTTATGGATTTAAAATATTCGGGATTTACCGGATACTGGCCGGCATTACACTGCTTATTTTAATACTGACCAGAGTTATCCATGAATAAAAAATATTTATTACCTGTATTTAATCAAATTTTTTATTATTCATCTTAAAATTAACCTGCTATGAGAAAATCTTTTATGATTGCGTTGCTGTTTGCGGCCGGCCTGGCTGCCTGCAGTAATTATGGGAAAAAAGTATCCCAGGATTACCTCGAAGTTTATTACAAAGAAGGCATTACCAAAGAACAGGCACAAAAAACTCTTGATTTTTTATACCCGCAATGGAAAGAAAAATCAGGAAAAACAAACACCAAAAGTATCCAGCTTACTAAAGCTGGTGGCGACACCATTAATTTCCGGATGGTGGCAAATAAAGACAAATTAAAAGGAATGGACGATGAAACTTTCTATAGTATGGCCAATGTGTTTTCGGACAGTATATTTAATGGCGCCCCGGTTAATATTGTGTTTGCTGATGAAAAATTTAAACCCATCCGAAGCCTGACTTTTAAAAAAACAGTTGCACCCGCCGGTTATGGTGAAAAAACAACCTCGGGGAATATTGAAGTGTATGCAAATGACATTAGTGCTGAAAAAGCCCAGGAGCTTGCTGATTTTCTTAACAAAACCATCGCCCCTGATAATACGATCAGTTTCCAGGTAAGTAAAAATGGAGAAGGCTTTTATGTGCTAAAGATGGTGTCATCGCCTGCCAAAGCAGCTAACTTAACAGATGCTGATTTTACCGACATATCAGCCAAAGTGTCTGACGAAATTTTGTCAGGAGCCCCGCTTATTTTTCAGTTGACAGATGATACATTTAAGCCATTTAGAACCTTTGAATACAAGACAAAGGGACAGGTGGCGGACAGCACATCTATCCAATAGTTGTCCATAAATTTTTTTTGTGAAAAGCCCATTTTGCATTGTTGGTAAAATGGGCTTTTCTGTTGCTTCATTGAAATCCCTATTTTTACTCAAAGCATTATTATGCAAACGGCTTCTAAAAAAGTAGTAAATGGCTGGGCCATGTATGACTGGGCCAATTCTTCTTATAATTTAGTCATCACTTCCACTATTTTTCCGGCTTATTTTGAAGCTATTGCCGTTGACAATAAAGAAATCTCAAAAACTGCTGTTACTTTTTTAGGCAGGCAATTTGAGAATACGGCTCTTTACAATTATGCCCTGGCTTTTGCCATGCTGATCGTTGCTTTTATTTCTCCGTTACTTTCTTCTATTGCAGATTATAAAGGGAATAAGAAAAATTTCATGAACTTTTTTTTAACCATGGGCAGTCTTGCCTGTGCTTCCATGTTTTTCTTTGACAGAAGCACTCTTGGCCTTGGCATTGCATCTGTAATTATCGCCTGCGTTGGATTTTGGGGCAGTGTTGTATTTTATAATTCCTTTTTACCGGAAATAGCGGCTCCTGAAGACCGTGACCGTATCAGTGCCAAAGGCTTTGCTTATGGCTACGTAGGTAGTGTATTATTGCAAATCATTTGTTTTGTATTTGTATTTAAACCAGAATTAATTGGTGGTAATAAGGATAGTAATATTCAATACCAGCTTTCTTTTCTGCTGGTGGGTGTTTGGTGGTGGGGTTTCGGTCAATTTTCCTTGCGCCGTCTGCCCAATCCTGTTCCTGCAGGAGATGTCCATCTGAAATATAATGTGCTGTCGAAAGGATACGGCGAATTAAAAAAAGTATGGAGTCAATTAAAAAAACTTCCCTCACTTAAAAGGTTCCTGTTTTCTTTTTTCTTTTATAATATGGGGGTACAAACGGTGATGCTGGTGGCAGCACTATATGGTAAAAGCGAACTGGAATTACCAACTACCAATCTTATTATAGCTATTCTTATAATTCAATTAATTGCTATACCCGGCGCATTTGCCATCTCCTGGCTCTCATCCAGGATCGGTAACCTGAAAACATTGATGGCACTGGTGGTAGTATGGATTTGTCTTTGTGTTGTTGGTTACTATCTTCCTAAAGGTGGAATTTATGAGTTTTACGGATTGGCCGCAGCCGTTGGTTTTGTAATGGGCGGTACTCAATCCCTGAGCCGCTCTACATATGCCAAGCTAATGCCTTACACAAGAGATACTGCTTCCTTTTTCAGTTTTTATGATGTTACAGAAAAAATAGCGGCGGTAGTTGGCATATTCAGTTTTGGTTTTATTACTGAACTGACGGGTTCACAAAGAAGTTCTGTTTTAGCACTAGGAAGTTTTTTTATTATCGGCTTATTGTTATTGTTTTATGCATCAGCAGTTAAAAATAAGACAGTATGAAAATCTATTCCATAAACACCGGTTATTTCAAACTTGATGGGGGTGCTATGTTTGGCGTGGTGCCTAAAAGTATCTGGAATAAAATAAACCCTGCTGATGAAAACAACCTTTGCTCCTGGGCTTTGCGTTGTTTATTGATAGAGGATGGCAACCGTTTAATATTAATAGATAATGGTAATGGCGATAAACAGGATGCAAAATTTTTCAGTCATTACCATTTACATGGTGATGATTCGTTAGATAACTCATTGGCAAAATATGGTTTTCACCGGGATGATATTACAGATGCCTTTCTCACTCACCTTCATTTTGATCATTGCGGCGGTTCTATAAAAAGAGAGGGTGATAAATTAGTTCCTGCATTTAAAAATGCAACCTACTGGAGTAATAAAGAACATTGGGACT
>JANLQE010000332.1:0-7580 GCA_031367625.1 Bacteroidota bacterium | reverse complement strand
ACTAAGGTTATAAATTAATAAATATTATATCCAAAGCTTACATAATACAAACCACCGATTTTTGAGTTACCTATTGCATTGTAATAATACTGGTTCAATAAATTTTTAGCACCAAATTTTAATATAGATTTTGTTGAAGGTAATTTATAGCTGTACTGGGCATCTAAGGTTTGTACAGATGGCAAATTGCCACTGGCTAAATCTCCCTGAAAATAAAATGCATCCTGCCATCTGTAGGCTATATTAAAACCTGAGCGTTTGTCTTTACCAAAACCTGTGTTACCAAATGACGCATTTAATTTGTATTTAGGAGAATTAAAGGAAGCCTGAAAATCACTGGGCACATTGGTTAAATTATCTGAAGCTGCGTTTGCAGATATAGTAAAGTTTAGTGGTAATCTATAATCAAGGCCTATTCCAAAACCATAAGTTTTTACTTTTGCCGGAGAATTAATGGGTATAGAATATATCTGGCCTGTATCAGCATCTGCCTGTACAATAGGGCTGTTACTCCTGGATTGTGCTGCTGTTACACGCCCTGTAAAATCTGTGTATTGCCCTGCATAACCATATATATCAATCAGCAATTTACCATCGGCCACTAATCCTTTATATCCTGCTTCAAAAGACGACAGGGATTCGGGTTTTTGATTTCCAAAAGGTGCCTTAACAATTTTACCATTTTTTAACGAGTCCCTGTAATAAATTGGGTTGCTGTCAAATTTAAAAAAGCTGTTGAAAAATTTATTGCCGCCAATTAATTTATAACTGTTTAAATCAAGATTGATCCACTGCTGTTGGGTAGAAGGAAAACGGTAAGCAGTTTGGTAAGATAACCTGATATTATTATTTTCTGCAACCTTTAGTACCGCAGTTACTCTTGGAGTAAAGCGTCCTTTAAAGTTTTCATTTTTATCGTACCTGCCGGAAGCCGTAATTTTAAGAGCCGGAATTATTTGTTTGCCAAGCTGTACATAAGCGCCATATTCATTAATAGTGAGGGGGCCATTGTAATCAGCAAACAAAGTTCCCTGTGAGTTCAGGGAATATTTTCTGTAATTTCCACCAACCAAAATATCAACAACAGATTTGGTAAGAGAAGAAAAATTGTAATTCCCTTCTACATTATATAAATCTGATCTATCCAATAATGCACCACCTTTTGGAACAGGGAGTTTGCGTGTTTTATCATACAACTGTTTAAAAGACGCAGTACCTATAACCGGCCTTCCTATATCGGCAAAAGCTCTTGCTGCTGTATGCGCATCCACATCTGATAATCCAGCGAGTTTACCATTCAAATAAGCCTGTCCGTATTGCGCATACCAGCCTGTAGAACCGGGGCTTGGTTTCCATAATTCATTAAAATTTTGTGTGGTAGCAGCAAGGTTAAAAGTCTGGCCTGCATTTTCCTGTGTAGTATATCCACGCAGCAACCAGTTTTTATTGATGAATTCTATTTTATACTGGCCCATTTTAAAATCTTTTATAGAATACGTAGAAGCGCCGGTATAAGCGGTATTACCCGTACCCCAATAACCAGCCAGCACAGCTTCTGTACCGGATGATAATTTGTAATGGAAAGATCCCCCCAATTTAAAATTTACAGTATTGGGATTTAATAACTGCTGTTCTGTATAACCCGTACGGGATACATTAATAGCTTTGGTAGTTAAAGTGCTAATGAAAGGAGCCAGAAATGGCGCCGCTGCAGCAACTGCATTTAGTACTGGCCTAATATCGCCGGATGTTTCATCACCATAAACATTTACACCATCATAGTTAGGATCTGTAATTCTTGTACCCGCTTTAAGTACCCCATTAGAGCGGTCGTAATCCCTGTAATCGGTACCTATCCAGTCTTTTGCCTGCAATATTGATGTGGTAATTTTAAAAGCAAATTTTTCCGAAACTTTTTTTGCCCATCTTATACTCCAGTCATGATATGGAGATGTTGGCCTTTCGCTGCCATCTGTATGCAGAATGCCTTCTTTTATAACAAATGATAATCCCTGGTATTTAAATGGATTTTTGCTGGTCATCAGTAAGGTTCCATTCATACCACCGGGGCCGTACAATGCCGAAGATGCGCCGGATAATAATTCTATATTGTCTATATCAAGTTCATTTAAACCAATGATAGCGCCTACTGAAAAATTAAGTCCGGGAGCCTGATTATCCATTCCATCAACCAACTGGTTAAACCTCACATTACCACTTCCGCCAAAACCACGGGTGGTAGGTGTTTTAAAGGTTAATGAAGAAGTAGTAACATCTACGCCTTTAAGGGTAGTTACCACATCGTAAAAATTGGCAGAAGGTGCATTGCGGATATTAGCCGCACTTAGCCTTTCGATAGATACTGGTGATTCCAGAATTTTTTGTGGAACACGGCTGGCAGAAACTACTACCTCCTGCCCTAAAGAATTTGACGGTACAAAATTTATCTGCAGGGATGAAGTACTGCTGCTTACGGTTTTTTCCTGAGGCGCATAACCAATAGAAGAAAACACCAGCGTAACCGGTAAACTTTTTACTGAAATTTTAAAATTTCCTTTATCATCTGTGTAAGTTCCTGCATCGGAACCTTTAAGGGTAACAGAAACAGCGGATGCATTTTCCTGCGAAACGCTGTTTTTCACATTACCGCTGATGGTTACATTTTGTGCTAAGGCCGACATTACCAGAATGTTTGCCAACGTTAATGTAACCAAATAGCTTGTAATTTTTCTCATATAGCTTTGTTTAGTTTTTAAAATACGTGGCAAAATAAGCATAGTTATTTTGTTTTAAAATTTTATTTTCTAACGTGATGTTTATATCTAAATAAGATTGAATTAGGAAATTTATAAAAACAACATCTTACATTAGCGCATGGCAGCATTTAATTTCCCCGGTCAAACAAATTTTTACAGCGGTAAAGTAAGAGATGTTTATACCATTGCAGATGATTTATTAGTGATGATTGCAAGCAACCGCATTTCTGCTTTTGATGTTATTTTACCAGAGCCGATACCTTTTAAAGGACAGGTTTTAAACGAAATAGCTGCATACATGCTGCATGCCTGCAGCGATATATGCCCTGTATGGCTGCTGCATACACCGGTGCCAAATGTGAGCATCGGAAAAAAATGCAGTCCGTTTAAAATAGAAATGGTTGTAAGGGGAAACCTTACAGGCCATGCCTGGCGTACCTATACTTCCGGCCAAAGAATTTTATGCGGCATTGTAATGCCGGAGGGAATGAAAGAAAATGATTTTTTTTCCGCCCCTGTTATAACGCCTTCTACAAAAGCTTCCGCAGGGCATGATGAAGATATCAGCAAAGATGAAATTATCAGGCAAAAACTATGCACAGAAAAGGAATGGGAAATAATGGAAAAATATGCTTTACAACTTTTTGAAAGAGGCAAAGAAATAGCCGCCCGGCAAAATTTAATACTCGTGGATACCAAGTATGAATTTGGAAAAATAGGCGATGAAATTATTTTAATGGATGAAATACATACGCCGGATTCATCAAGGTATTTTTATGCAGAAGGGTTTGGTGAAAGACAGGCTAATGGCGAAAAACAAAAACAACTCAGCAAAGAATTTGTAAGGGAATGGCTGATAGAAAATAATTTTATGGGCAAAACAGGACAGAAAGTCCCCACAATGACTACCGAATGGATTCAAATGGTAAGTAACCGGTATATTGAATTGTATGAAAAAATAACAGGCAAAAAATTTATCCCCGAAACATTGAGTGATGAGGAAACTTATGAAAGAATTATAGCTGCATTATAGCCCTGTGGTGTAGAATATCCTACTCATTTATGGGTAATCTTTCTATTGCCAGCCCTTGCGTAAAGTGAATTTTTTATTGGCACATCTTTTGAAAATTTAACATTGCAGCCAAAATAATGTTGCATATAATAACTTATTTTTTAACCTTTTAAATTTAAATGTTATGTCAGGTTTACTTTATACAATCGCAGTAATTTTAGTTATTGCCTGGGCTATAGGGTTTTTAGGTTTTCATGCTGGTGGTCTTATCCATATCCTTCTTGTGATTGCAATTATTGCAGTTGTATTAAGGTTAATTTCCGGTAACAGACCCGTATAATAAATTAATTTATACATGAAAAAAGAGGATAAAACCAACAGCATTATGGCAGGCCTTTTTTTATTAACGATGGGGGCTGTATTATTATTTGCTTATAAAAAAAGTAAAGCAATAAATACACAAGGGCTGGTGGAAGGGAAAGAAGATAGAAATAATTTTTCTGACACCATTTCCAGCTTTTCTGATAAGGTTTTAATAAAAATAAGTGAGGCTGATAATAAATTGAAAAAAGATCAAACTCATTTTAATATCCCTGCCGGTGAATTTGGATTATTTTTATAATTTTTTCTACATTCCTCTTTAAATAAAATACATCCCGTTACTTTAACGGGATGTATTTTTATTTATACTCAATTATCTCTGTAGCAGCATATATGCTATATGTTACGGCTAATAACACTTGCAATTATAATTTTTCATTTTACTATTTTTACCTTAATAGTTTTTCTTAGCCGCTCTTTAGATTTATTAAATATCATCCCTCCCTTATCAATCCCTTTTCTTAATTCTTTTTGAATTTCTTCCGGAAGCTTTATAATATCCCTGCAGGTATCGCTGCAGCAGTTTTCATATTTATCTGCACAGGTATTGCACTGAATAAAAAGCAAATGGCAGGCTTCGTTTTTGCAGTTTGTATGCGTATCTGCAGGCTGGCCGCATTGATGGCAACTGGCAATAATCTCATCTGTTACTCTTTCGCCCAACCTGTCATCAAACACAAAATTTTTTCCATGAAATTTATTGGTAAGTTTTTCTTCTTTTACTTTATTGGCATAATTAATAATGCCACCTTCCAGGTGAAACACATTTTTAAATCCACGGTGAAGCATGTATGCACTTGCTTTTTCGCAACGGATGCCGCCGGTACAATACATAATAATCGTTTTATCTTTTTTATCATCCAGCATTTTCGCTGCCATGGGTAATTGCTCCCGGAAAGTATCGCTGGGTATTTCTATGGCATTTTCAAAATGGCCCACTTCGTATTCGTAATGGTTGCGCATATCCACCACAATAGTTTCTGCATTGCTGGTAAGAGAATTAAATTCCGCTGCATCTACATATTTACCCCGGTTGGCCATATCAAAAGAAGCATCAGCAATTCCATCAGCTACAATTTTATTGCGCACTTTTATTTTAAGTACCCAAAAAGATTTACCCTGCTCCGGTTTACCGTTGCTGCCACGTACGGGCAGGCACGCATCGTTATCTACGGCAACATTCAACCGAAGTTTATCCAGTGCTTCAAAGCTGTAAAGCAGTTTTTTAAAATCTTCAAAATTATCTTTGGGTACACTTACCTGTGCGTTAATGCCTTCGTGGGCAATGTAGATGCGCCCAAACACATTAAGTCCGTTTAATCCTTTGTACAATTCATCCCGGAAAGCAACAGGATTTTCAATAAAAAAATAATGATAAAATGATACGGTGATACGAAAAGTGGTTTCTTCATAAAGACGTTGCTTAAGCTCCGCCTGCGAAACACGGTTGTATAAAATAGACATAGTTTTTTATTTGATCCCGCCATAATCGCCGGGAAACCTAAGTAGATTGGATGCTTGCATGGCAAACCAAATTTTTGACAAAGATAAAAAATCTTTACCGGCAGATTAAATTTGTTACAATTTTATAAATTCTTAATGCCAAAGCTGCTAACAAGGCTGTTACTTTTAAAACTCAGCATTGGTGTTTCTGCGGTTACGGTTTACTCTTACACTGCTGCCCAATACACCTCCGGCGCCAATGCGGATGCCTGTGCGGCCCCGCTGCCCGTTTTCATAAGCCGCCACCATGTCTATCCTGAAAATCTTTAAAATATTTTCCAACCCTGCAAATGCTTCTGCATAATTGCTGCTGCTGTTCACATAAAACGCATTGCTGCCAGCCACCAGGTTCCAGTTTAATCTTTTAAAAAGCGGAATTTTATTGGTAATTAACCCATTGAAATGATATTCTGCATGGCCTAAATAATAAAATGAAGCAGTAGTACTGTTGGCATAATATTTTGCCAACTGAAAACTATTTACGTACCCGCTTGCTACTACGCTTTGATTGCCATTAAAATGCTGATAATCCTGAATAAAAACTTTTTTGCTATTTAAAAAGCCACCTGCCCCAATTTTATATTTCAGCAAGCCCGCCAGTTTAAAATTTTTATCATCGTTTACAGTGAAACGCCATTTATCAAAATCAACATTGCTGCCCGGTATGCCATTTATCCCTTTTGCATAACTAAGGGTAAATGTTGGATACTTAGACCCGATAGAAATTTTATTGTAAGGCAATTGAATGTAACGCTGGCCTGGTTTAAAACTTATGGATGCCGATACAATAACGGCCTGGTGCGGGGCAAACTGGGAAGAAATTTTTTCGTCAGGATAATTGGGTGTTATATTGCTGCTGTCTTTTTTAAAAAAAGTAAAATTGGTTGTATTATTTAAAGGTATCCTGTTTTCGTACAAAGCATTTATATAAAATCGCAAACCACTTTCATACCGTTTGTTGAAGTTGATATTACCAAAATAATTCTCATAAGTTTTAATATAATTATTGCCGTACAGCAAAATACCAATGCTGTTAAAGAAAGGGTTCAGCGCACTTTCTTTATCAAACTCACTCACTCTTTTACCGCCGCTGAACGACCACGTTTGCCGCTTTAATTTTTGGTCTGTTTCAAAATCTCTTGTTCTAAAAATAAGATTTGCCCATGCATTAAAATGCGTATTGCCAAAGCCATAGCGCAGGTTGGGTTCAAAAATTAAATTTGATTTCCATTTTTTTAAATACTTATTATAATAGCCATTTGCATTCAGCACTACACCTTCTGCAGTATTGTATTCCGCATTTTTTAATAATGGCTCAATGCCCCATGTATATTGATTTGTTTTGCTGTAATGCGTTCGGCGTATGCCACTCCAGAATAGCTGCAGGGGTTTTATATGTCCCTGTTTTTTAATTAAAGAATCAATGCTGGTTTTGCTTAATGCAGAATCTTTTTGCAAAAGATAAATACTGTCTTTTACCTGGTAATCTTTTTGTTCTTCTTTTTCCAGCGGTACGGGCCGGGTAGTATCCCAATATTCTTTTGACCTTTTATTTGAGGCAGTATCATATTTAATAATTACCCGGTCAAAAAATTTTTTATCAAATGAAGGGGATATATTGTAATTAGAGTAAACACTTAAAAAATTTCCGGTGGCATCTATTCCAAACTGTTTAAAATTAAAATGCAGCACCTGGTTCTTTACGCGCCAGGCATCCTTGCCTACTGGCACGTGTATCTGTGTTATTTGCAGGGTATCCAATATCTCTAACTGGGAGGTCTTTACTAGCGTGAGGTCAAGACTATGAATGCGCCAGTCATTTTCCGTGATATAGATGATACCTGAAAATAAGGGTTCATACAAACGGCGCGGCGTAACCCTGATACTATTGATCTCCTTTCCATCTTCAAAAAAACTGCCGAGGAATT
>JANLQE010000330.1:0-6046 GCA_031367625.1 Bacteroidota bacterium | reverse complement strand
ACATTCAGTTGCTCTCTTATTTGTGCTAAAACGGCTTCTCTTTTTTTTACAAACCCGGGTTTTAATGCCACTTCAATTTCTGAGTTGCTCGGCGGCTCTGCATGTTCGTCCAGTTCTGCCCTGCCTGTTCGCCGTGCTGTTAGCAATACGCCTGGTACTTTTAATATTTGTTGCTCTGCAATGGTTCCTATTTTATTTGATTCATCAAGAGAAGTACTGGCTGGGGTAGATAAATTAATGGTAAAACTTCCTTCATTAAACGGGGGTAAAAATTCTGTGCCAAAAAAAGGCACAATGCTCATGGCTGCAATGATAACAGCAATTGCAAATCCGATAATTAATTTAGGCCGCTTCAACCCCCAATGCAATAATTTAGTATCCTGTTTTTTTAACCATCTTACCAGGCTGCTGTCAGCCTCACCCTCCGTAATTGCTGATTGCCCATTGCCTGTTGTTTGTTGCCCATTACTGATTTTCTTCTTCTTCCAAAACATCAGATTAACATGGCGTAAATTTTTTGGGGTGCCAAGCAAATAACTGCACAGGGCAGGCGTAACCGTTAGTGACACAGCCAGGGATGCAATAATAGAAGTGATGTAGGCGATGCCCAGCGGTGCAAATATTTTTCCTTCAATACCCTGTAAATAAAATAATGGAATAAATACCAATACCACAATTATGGTGGCATACACAATTGAATTTCTTACTTCGCTGCTGGCTTCATAAATTACTTTCATCAATGGCTGGGGATGTTCGCTTGCCCAGTTTTCTTTAAGCCGCCGGAAAACATTCTCTACATCTACAATAGCATCATCTACCAGCTCTCCAATGGCAATGGCAAGGCCACCCAGTGTTAATGTATTAATTGAAATGCCGAATATTTTAAAAACAATGGCAGTAATAATCAATGAGAGCGGAATAGCAGTAAGCGTAATAATTGTTGTGCGGAAATTGAGCAGGAATAAAAATAAAATAATGACTACCAGAATGAAACCATCTCTCAGTGCATCTTCTACATTGGTGAGAGAATTTACAATAAAATTCTTTTGCTGAAAAACATCGGTATTAATTTTCACATCTTTGGGTACAGATGCTTTTATTTCGTCAAGGGCCTTAATAATTTCTGCCGTTAAAGAAACCGTATTAGCGCCGGGTTGTTTTTCAATACTTAAAATAACAGCCGGCTTACCGTTCAGGGAACCATCGCCCCGTTTAACAGGCCCGCCAAATTTTAATTCGGCTACCTGTTTTAATAATACCGGCGCATTGCCTTTATCGCTGATAACAGTATTTGCTAAATCATCTAAAGAATTAGCCCTGGCAATATTCCTGATCAATACTTCTGTACCTTTTTTATCATCTACAAAACCACCGGTGGTATTAATATTGGTAAGTTGTAAAGCATTGTCAATATCATTGATGGAAACATTGTATTGCCGCATTTTTTCCGGGCTTATCAATACCTGGTACTGCAGGCGTTCACCACCAATGGGTATTACCTGGCTGATGCCTTTAATACTCATCAATCTTCTGCGGATGGTAAAATCGCTGAGTGTGCGGATGTCTGCAGCCGAAGTAGTATCTGATGTTACAGCCACCATCATAAACTGTCCCATTACAGAACTGATGGGCCCCATGACCGGTACAATTTTATTAGGCAACAGCACCGTTTGTAATTTTTCTGCTGTTAATTGTCTTGCCCGATACACATCAGTGCTCCATTCAAATTCTACAAACACCAGTCCCAATCCAGGGCTGGCAACGGATCGTACCACTTCTACACCAGGCGCACCATTCAACGATGTTTCTACCGGCAGGTTTACCTGTGCTTCAATTTCTTCGGGCGCCATACCGTTAGCCTCTAAAAAAATGGTTACCCGTGGACGGTTTAAATCGGGCAATACATCCACGGGTAAATTGATTAGGGTGATAACACCGTAAACCATTATCAATGCGGCTGTAGCCACTACAAATAACCGGTTACGAAGAGAGAATTGAATGAGTTTGTTCAGCATGGTTTTTTTATAATCTGCGTTTAAGAAATTATTTATGAGCTGCCAGCCATTGATCAAACTCCTTTATCTCTTTATTTTGTTCTTCAATTATCTGCTGCGCCAGTTTTTTTAATTCATATCCTTTGCCATCGCCTAATTCTCCTTTAGACATTTCAATTGCACCCTGGTGGTGAACTTTCATCATCATAGCAAAATCTTTATCAACATTACCGGTCATTTTTGTTTCATTCATTTTAGCAGCCATATTGCTCATGGCTTCCATTAATTCCGGATGTTCGCCTTTAGTAATATTTTCTTTATGAGTGGCTAATATTTCTTTGAATTTATTTATTTCTGCTGTTTGAGAACTGATGATATTTTGTGCCATTTTTTTCAAGGTTTCATCTGAGCCTGATTTAAGTTCTATATTCGCCATATCAATAGCACCCTGGTGATGTTCAATCATCATACCGGCATATTCGGCATCAAAATCGCCATTCATTTTTACCGCTTTCATTTTATCCATAGATGAGTTCATAGAAGCCATTATTTGGTTGTTCATATCCATTTTTTCAGTGCCATTCATTTTAGCATCTGAATGATCTGACATTTTCATTGAAGTGTCAGATTCCATTTTTGTTTCGGTGGTAGATTTGTTGTTACCATTACAAGCTTGTAAAAGGAACATACCGGCTAATGCCGCAGGAATTAAAATTTTCATGATTTGTAGTTTTTAAATGATTAATAATTATTGAAAGATTTATTTTAAAAAATGGTATTGATTATTTTATTATTTATGCCATAGAGCTGCACTCTGCAGCACATCCCCTGCAGGCCTCTGCACATTTTTTACAATGCTCCATGTGTGAATGTTTTTCGCATTCTGTGGCACAGGCATTGCATACTTCTGCACACTCTTTTTTAAGGTGATCTCCATGTGCTGATCCCCGTGCTAAAAGGGAAGCGGTGAGACTGCATATTTCTGCGCAATCCATGTCGAGCTTTATACATTTTGCCAGCATCTTTACATCTTCTTCTTCTAAACAGGCAGAGATGCAATGATTACATTCGGCTGCACAATTATTTAGGGCAGCGATAATTTGATGGTGTTGTTCGTGACTCATGTTTTTTAATTTTATTGTTATGAATATGGTTTGATTGGTTGCTAAAATTTGCTATAAATTATTTATTGTCCATCTCTTTTAACCTGGCTTTCATAAAATCTATTTCTTTTTGTTGCGATGAAATAATATCGTTGGCTAATTTCTTAATTTCCGGATCGCTTAGTTTTGCTTCTTTAACCATCAGGATAGCTGCGGCATGATGAGGAATCATTGATTTTAGAAATTGCCTGTCTGATACCCCCGTTTGCACTCTGATAAAAAGAAAACATGCTGCCAGCACAACAGCGCTAATGGCTATAATAATTAAGTTTAATTTTTTGTTCATATACATACTGCCCATTAAGGCCATTTCAATTATTATCATGGGAGCCGTCATAAGCCCGGCCATATAAAACTGGTTGATATTCGGAACAACATTTGCTAACCTGTCAACCATGGAATACATCAGTATAAACATGGCAATAAAAGAGATAACTGCCATCCATATTAATTTGGTGTATTGCGTTTTATCTGCATTTGGCATTGTTTTCATTTCATGCATTTTCATTATTTTCATTTTTAAGGGTATTAAATAATTAGCTTTTTACTTTCAGCATACTTGCATTAATAGCTACTACAACCGTGCTAACTGTCATCAGCACTGCACCGGCAGCAGGGCTTAATAAAATACCTTGTTTGTATAAAACTCCGGCTGCCAAAGGCAATGCAATAACATTATAACCAGTTGCCCAAATTAAATTCTGGATCATTTTTCTATAAGTGGCTTTGCCAAATAGAATCAGACTCACAATATCTTTTGGGTTGCTGTTCACTAAAACGATGCCGGCAGTTTCTGCGGCAATATCGCTGCCACTGCCAACGGCAATACCCACATCAGCCTGTGCCAGTGCCGGTGCATCATTAACACCATCGCCAGTCATGGCGACAAACTCGCCTTTGCTTTGCAGCTCTTTTATTTTTTCTAATTTTTGATGGGGTAATACTTCGGCAATAAAACTATCCATGCCTAAAGTTTCACTTACACTTTTAGCCACTTTATTATTATCACCGGTAAGCAATATTGATTTGATTTTATTTTCTTTCAATGTTTTTATTGCTTCTGCAGATTCAGGCCGTATCTCATCGGACAAGGCAATCCAACCTGCCAATTCATTATTAATAATTACAAACACCACTGTTTCCGTATCATTTGCAGCAAAGCCTTCAGGCACCGAAATATTTTTTTCTTTTAAATAACCCGGACTAACTACTAATATCTTTTTGCCTTCTACAGTGGCTTCAACTCCTTTGCCGGTAATGGCATTAAAATTTTCTGTTGCCGGAATGGTGATAGATAAATCTTTTATTTTTTGAAGGATGCCTGTTGCGATAGGATGTTCTGATTTTTGTTCCAAAGCGGATGCCAACCGGATGATCTCATTTTCATTCAATTCATTTTGCAGCGAAACGATTTTAGATACTTCAAACTTTCCCACAGTAAGTGTACCCGTTTTATCAAAAACAATCGTTGTGATTTTTCTTGCATTTTCAAATGCAGTCCTGTTCTTTATCAGCAGCCCATGCTTTGCAGAAAGTGCTGTGGATTTTGCCACTACTAACGGTACGGCCAAACCTAAAGCATGGGGGCAACAGATTACAATTACCGTAACCATCCGTTCCATTGCAAACGCTAAAGATTGCCCCGTAAGATACCAGTACAAAAAAGTGGCAATGCCTGCAACCAATGCAATAATTGTTAACCATTTTGCAGCCGTATCGGCTAACAGTTGGGTTTTTGATTTTGACTTTTGTGCATCATCTACCAGCTTAATTACCTGCGATAAGTAAGAATCTTTTGCGGCATGAGATACAGTAACTTTTATTGAACCATTGCCGTTGATTGCACCGGCAATAACTTTATCGCCTTTTGTTTTTTGTACCGGCTTGCTTTCACCGGTTAACATACTTTCATTTAAATAACTTTCCCCTTCTGATATTATTCCATCGGCTGCAACTTTTTCGCCTGGCTTTACCAAAATTATATTGTTCTCTTTCAGGGTTACTGTTTTTACATCTGTTATTTTTTCACCATCCACAAGGTGTGCATCATCCGGCATTAATTGCACCAGCAATTCTAATTCCCTTGATGCCCCTGCTACAGATTTCATTTCTATCCAATGCCCCAAAAGCATAATGAGTATCAGGGTTGACAATTCCCAGAAAAAATCCATGCCCGCTAACCCAAACACAATGGCTACACTATACACGTAAGCAACCGTTATGGCAAAGCCAATTAAAAACATCATGCCCGGGTTCTTTGCTTTTACTTCATTTACCAATCCTTTTAAAAAAGGCCAGCCGCCGTAAAAAAATACAACCGTTGATAAAGCAAGCAGCAAATAATTGGAACCGGGGAAGCTGATATTTATTTTTAACCATTGCTGTATCATTTGAGATAACAGCATGATGGGAATGGTTAATACCAGTACCACATAAAACCTTTTTTTAAAATCATCAATCATGGATACATGCATACCATGCCCGGCGTGTTCCGCATCCGTCTTTTTTAGCGGAATAAGTACCATACCGCAGAGTGGGCAATTGCCCGGCTCATCCCGGATTATCTGTGGATGCATGGAGCAGGTGTATTGTTGTTTGCTTTGCGGCGGCTTTGTTAATTCATCATCCCCGCCTGACGGACGGGCAGACATTTTCATTTTGCTGTGATCCATTGGAGCCGCCTTTAAAACAGCCGCTTCTTTAGCATCTGTTTGTTTTACCGGAACTAATTTCATACCGCACTTAGGGCAATTACCAGGCTCCTCCTTAATAATTTCAGGATGCATGGGGCAGGTATAAATGGTAGCTGTTTGCTTACTGATATTATTATGTTGATGTTCCATGGTTTTGATTTTACACAATTTCAAAATTCAGCATCATGCCACTATC
>JANLQE010000310.1:0-5456 GCA_031367625.1 Bacteroidota bacterium | reverse complement strand
CACATAAAAAAATATATACGTGGCGAAGGGGGACAGGTGGTTATGCAAAACGAAGATGTTATTGATGTTTCCCGAAGAAAAAAGGATGAATTTCTTAAACTTCTTATGACGTAATATATTATTGGTTTAGTTTTAGTGTAAACTCCTATCCCAAAATCTGCCGGCGCAAAACTCAATTTTATTGTAGTATTGCAAACTATTACGAATTGGTTGCTCTCCTCAAAAACTAATGAAATTAAGTATCATTAAGAATAATAATATTTGTAAGCTGTACATTTATTTTAAAAAGATTTCTTTTTTTCATTTTCCCTTCATGTTGGGCTTCTACATTTGTTTTTGTAATTAATTATTAAAATTTAAAAAAGCTAAAATTATGAAAAAGACATTATTATTTTCCGCAGCCATTTTATTATCAGTTGCAAGCTTTGCACAAACAACTGTAAAAAATCAAGGTACACTTAAGAACTCATCTGCTGTACAAAGCCAAAAAGGCGGCAGCGAAGTAAAAAGCTCGGGCAGTGCTACCTCTTCTACCAGTATTCAGTCAGATGCTGTTAAAAGTACTGAACACAAAACCTATTCTGCTGCTGAAAAAGGGAAAACTGAAATTGCTGCTGAAAAAAAGGAGATAGCTGCAAAGGCAAAAACCGCAGAAGAGAAAGGTAAAAAAACTGCTGCACAGGATATAACTGTTTCTGCAGGTACACAATCAGATGCAAAGATTGATGCAAATGAAAACAATAATAAAACGCAGGGCAATGCGAATTTAAGTACCGAAGCCACCGTGTCTTCTGCAGCCATTAAAAACAGTGGTAATCAAATGAAGCAGGAAGCTAAGAACAGCGTTAGTGCTGGTACAGATTTGGCTGTAAAAAACACTAATCAGGTAAAAACTAAAGCAAATAACACGGTAATAAAATCAGGTGAAAAAATAAATGCTGCCTCTGCAACTACTATAAAATCCGGTTCATCTGCGGCTCATTCAATTAAGCCAGGTTCCGCAGCTTTAAAAATGAACACCCATGTAAAAACTAATACCGGTATCATAATTAAATAATGCAGTCTATAACAGGTTTTGTATCTTTTAAGATTCAAAACCTGTTTTAAAAAAATGTAATGAAAGCAGTAAAGATTTTTGCGTGTTTTACAGGGTTAGTTTTGCTGATGATTTTTCCCCTGTTTACTAAGGCCAATGATGGAAGGCCCGTTCGTAAATTTATTATAAATTATTCTATCGTATTACTCAATCAATTGGATACATTACCATCGAAAGTAAAAGGTTTGGATAATGCAACTGATAAACCGGTTGAAGAAATCATTAAAACAATACCAAAAGCACGCAAACAATCTATACCCATACCGGTTAACCTGCGCATAAAACCTGTTATAATAATTAAACCTAAAATTATTAAACCTATTATCAAATTGCTTCACTAATTAAAAAGTTTGCCTCATGAAATCGATTATATTTTATACCACAGTTACTTTATACAGTAGTTTTTGTTTTGGGCAAACAGAAAATACATCTGCTGCAGTTACTGACAGCATCTCGCCAAAATCTACCTTTACACTTGGTACTGTTTATGCCAACAATGCAAGTTATTATGGACAAAAACCTGAAGAGAAAACACCTTACTTAGCATTGGCAGCCACCTACCGGTTTAAGTCTGGTTTTTATTTATCCGGCCTGGCGTATAAATTACTGAACGATAAAACTTCTTCTGTTTCTGCATCCAGTCTTGGCGCAGGAGTAAATTTTAAGCTGAGCCCAAAATTAACTGCAGACCTTAGTTACAGCCATAGTTTTTATCCGGCTTACTCGCCTTTGCTACAGGCAGCTAATGCCGATAATGCAAGCATTTCCTTTACGCACGGAGGCTGGTTAAATGTTAGCATTACGGGAGATTATGCTTTTGGAAAAACCAATGATGGATTTGTTACAGGAGCAATTTCAAAATCTATTAATCTTTTCAGTATCGGCAAAAAAGATATTGTTACTATCAACCCTTCTGCAGATGTAGCAGCAGGCACACAACATTTTTATCAAACCTACCTGAAAGAACAAAACCTGCGGGATAGTTTGCTTGACATAATATCAGGCAATCCTTCGCAGGGCAGCAGCAATACGGTTTCAAAAACTTTGTTCAATGTACTTTCCTATAATTTTAAATTACCGCTTGCATACAACAGATCTCATTATGTGGTAGAAGCTGCTTACCAGTTATCTGTATTAAGCAACCAGGCGCAAAGTGGTGCAGGAAAAGCCAATTCATTTGTAACCGTTAGTTTTTATTACCAGTTTTAATAATTATGAAAGTATTGATTGTTGAAGACGAGAAAACCATGGCAAAAGAAATGTGCGTTTTTTTAGAGAAGTCATTTTATTTGTGCGACGTTGCTTATTCTGCAGGCCAGGGCCACCTGCTGATGGAAGAGAATGAATATGATTTTATTCTGCTTGATCTGGGGCTTCCTGATAAGGACGGACTGCAGGTACTCAGTGATACAAAGAAGATATGCCCAAACGCTTCTTACATTATCTTAACAGCCAGGGGCGATCTTGAAGACAGGATCAAAGGCCTTGACCTTGGTGCAGATGATTATCTTGCCAAACCATTTTCGTTATTAGAACTGCAATCCAGGATGCAGGCTATCTCCAGGCGAAAATCTGGCAACAATGATCCCATAATTGAATTAGGCGAATTTAATCTTGACCTTAACAAAAGAGCTGTATGTTATCAGGAAAAAGAGATAAATTTATCCCGGAAAGAATTTGACCTGCTCAGCTATATGCTGCTGCATAAAAACAGGCCGCTTACCCGGTTTCAGCTCAGCGAACATATTTGGGGAAATTTTTCAGATGATGATTACGACTCCAATTACATTGATGTTCATATAAAAAATATCCGTAAAAAAATGGCAGTATATGCACCTGTTAATTGGTTGCAAACCCTGCGGGGTATAGGTTATAAAATAAAAATTTAAAATACCGATGAAGCTGCTCACTAAACTTACTCTTTTTATTACCCTTTCAAAATTGCTCATCGTAATTCTTTTTGTTTTAATGCTTCCATCATTGGTTAAGCGGGTTAGTTTTCAATACACAAATTATTATTTAGGCGAACAAAAGAAAAAAGTAGTAGCCGTTATACAAAAAAACGGGATAGATTATTATTTGCAGGGAGACAGCGCTTATGCAAGTTATACCATGCTGAAGGAGGAATATATTTCTCTTTTTCCTGCCGGTAGCCAGCAGGTACGGGATACCATCGAAACTTCGCAACGCATAGTGGAAAATGATACCCTTAACTATCGGATACTAACACACGAACTTAGTTATGGCCATCAAAACTATCTGCTGGAAATTGGTAAAACTACCGCCACCATTGGGCAGTACAATAATCTGCTGCAGCGCTTTACCCTCTATGTATTGATTGGGTTAATAGCTATAAGTATTTTGGTAGATTTAATATATACTTATTTCCTGCTAAGGCCACTCGGAAGAATTGTGAAGACCAAATTGCTGAATAAAAAATTTCCTTTTAAGGAATCGCTTTCGCCGGTAAAAACATCCACTTCAGATTTTAAATACCTTGATCGTTCGCTGATCAGCCTCATGGAAAAAATTCATGAGGCCTTCGAAAAGGAAAGAGAATTTACCTCCAATGCTTCTCATGAACTGATGACACCCATCAGTATTCTGCAAACCAATATTGAAAACATGATGGTTGATGAAAGTGTCAGTGAGTACCAGCAGCAAAAGATATCTGCAATGATGAAAACGCTCAACAGGCTCAAAAAAATTGTTCATTCTCTACTGTATATTTCCCGTATAGAAAACGACCAGTTTGCAAAAAATGATACCATAAACATCCATAAATTAATTTCAGAAGTAATGGATGAACTGTCTCACCGGCTGGAAATAAAAACGATCCTTTTTACCAACAATATTTCGCAGAAGGTAAATGTAAAACAGGTAAACCACGACTTGTTTTTTCAGATGCTCTACAACCTTATAAACAATGCCATAAGATATAATAAAGCGCATGGCACCATCAGCATTACCGGTAATTATGTTGCCGGTGAGCCTTACACTTTATTTATAAAAGATACCGGTATTGGTATCCGGCAGCAAGAAATTGGAACGATTTTCAACCGCTTTAAAAAATCCGGAAAAACTGATGGCGAAGGGTATGGCCTTGGGTTATCTATTGTAAAAAGTATAGCATTATATCATGGATATACAATAAATGTTAGTTCCGAATTAGGAAGGAGTACTGTTTTTAGTATCAGCATCCCTTCAGAAACAGTTACCAGTTAAAAGCAGTTATTAAAATAAATTCATCGTTAAAATACTATTTAATTTTTTGGGTCAATTAAATTTTACTTTGTATTATGCTTGCTGGTTAAAATAATAAGGTCACGCAAAACAATTAAATATCCTGGCTGCATATCTTAAAGTAACTATCTTTTTTTTATACTGCTAAATACTAAATTTTCCAGAAATAAAACAATTTTTGACTCATCTTTGTCTTTACCAAAATCGGTAAGCGAGGGGAGATTATTCATAAAAAAATTTTGAAAGTGCGCCATTTCAATAATGGTTGACGCTAATGATTTTGGGTATTTATATTTAGGGTTACATTCCAAAATAATATTTCCAATTACACCACAAAGGTCTTTGTAGGGTTTAAAAAATTGCTGTTTATTGTCTTCCCCTACCTGTTTGGTCAAATATGCTTTCGAACCTTCTAAAATAACAATTTGATGCAACAAACTTTCATCTACATAAGCCGTTAGTTCATCATCTTCAATAGTTGTTGCCAATAGTTTAATTACTCGTTTTAACTTCACTGTTGGGTCATTAATATTATTGGTATGGTAACTAATCTGGAATTCAAGCCATCCCCAATACCAAGCGGTTATGTAAACCAACAGCTTGTGTTTGTTTTCAAAATAGCGGTAAATACCAGCCTCGGTTGTACCAATATCTTCTGCCAGCTTTTTAAATGTAAAGGCTTCAAACCCGTTTTTATGTATCAATTGTATGCTATGCAGAATAATTTTTTTGCCTAGTTCAGATTGTTCCGGGTTACGTAAAAATAACGCCTCATTCATTTTTATTTGTAACTGCAATTTCATCTTCTTCTTTTTAATCATCACTTCAGATTTAGTTTCAGTTTATGTAAGAATAATTTTAAACCGTTGCAAACATAGTAAAAATATTTTTTACAATTATTTATGATAGTGTTACTATCTTTAAGAATAATACCACTATCTTCGCCAAATAACCTGAAAATATGAACCCAATAAATTTATTCAAAAACTTAAAGAACGATTTGCCTGCCAGTATAGTGGTGTTTTTTGTTGCCGTTCCACTATGCCTTGGAATTGCATTAGCATCTGGTGCACCATTATTTGCAGGTATTATTGCAGGTATAGTAGGTGGTATTGTA
>JANLQE010000306.1:0-2592 GCA_031367625.1 Bacteroidota bacterium | reverse complement strand
TTTTCAGCAAGCCTCACAAGATGCTCAATAGGTAAGGTGTTATATTTTCCAATTTCACCATCTACCCTTAGATTAAAACCTTTTGTCAGGTCTACCAGCATACATGAATTTTTTGTAAATATAAGCATACAATCTTAATCTTAAAACAACTTCCCCTGCCCGCCCGGCACTCTAAACAACTTTGTATTCAAACTCCATTCTTCTGCATTCATATTATACAGCTTGCCGTATTTTTTATATTGCTGTGCTACCATTTCTGCAATGCTGCCTTCACCTCTCATGCGCACGCCCCAGCGGGTATCATTTACTTTTCCATCATGGCTTTGCTCTATCAGGTGCCAAACTTTATCTGCATGGTTCGGAAAATTTTTATACAGCCAATCGTGAAATAAAAATTTAATAGCACCATTTAAACGGATGAAAGTATAAGCCGTAAAGGTAGCGCCGGCATCTGCGGCAGCTTTCATGATGCGCTGCATTTCATGTTCATTCAGGCCGGGTATCATTGGCCCCATCATAACGCCCATGCGTACCCCGGCTTTACTCAGCTCTTCAATTACTTTTAATTTTTGTTTTGCTGTAGTGGTACGTGGCTCCATAATGCGGCGCAGGTCTTCATTAAAAGAAGTGATGGAAACCATAGCAGAAACAATTTTTTTACTGGCCATTTCCTGCAGCACATCTTTGTCTTTAAGTATCCAGGAGTTTTTGGTGAGTATGCCTACGGGCTGGTTAAATTCGTTACATACTTCCAGCAGGCCACGGGTAAGCCGGTATTGCTGTTCGGCGGGCTGGTAACAATCTGTATTGCCGCTGAGCATAATGGGCGCACATTCCCATTTTGGATGCATGAGAAATTTACGCAGCAACTGCGGGGCATTTTTCTTTATTAAAATCTTTTGCTCAAAATCGAGCCCGGCGCTGTAACCCCAGTATTCATGCACATTACGGGCATAGCAGTATATGCAGCCGTGTTCGCAACCTGCATAGGGATTCATGCTGTAGCCCATGCCTACATCTTTACTTTCTACTTTATTTACAATTGTTTTTGACTGCTGCTCTATGTATTGGGTTTTAAGATTACTCTCTTCCCAATCGTCTATGGCTTCACTATCTTCTTTAGTGATTTCATTTTTTATAAATTTATTTTTATAATTGAATTGTGCGCCACGGCCATGATGATATTGATCGCCCCCTCCATTTCTCCCTTCGGGGGAGGGTTCAGCAGCAGTATGATCTTTGGGAGCTACTTTATGATGATCCTGTTGCAGGCTCTGACGCCCCGAAACAACCGGACGAGATTTAGATTCGTTGTTCATAATATTTTTTTAGTTTTTTTTCTTATCCAACCACCCTCAGGGTTTGCCCCGATTTTTTTGGGGCTGACTGGGTTTGGCAATTACATTTTATTTGACTTTATTTTTAAAAGATGTTTCGGGATTTAATGTGCTGAATAATGGTATGCTGTAAAAATGAGTTCCGATAGCTATCGGAACAATGATGTTTAATAGCAGTACTGCCGCCGGCTACATAAATAATTCTCCCTGCGTAGTTGTTACGGGTAAATTCTGAAATTCCAACCGCTGTACTACCTGATATTTCAGCTCACCAACCGGGCGTTTTAACAGCAGCATACTATCGGCAATAAACCGGCCTGTAAAATATTTATGGCTGTACTCCAGCCAGCCTTTTTCGTATTGCCAGGGTTGCAGTTTTCTGGCGATGGTGAGATGCGGCTCCAATATAAAATGCGGTTTATTATCTACATCCAGTTTCATCAACTGCTGCGATTCGGTCCGGATCTGTTTTACCAGGTATTGTATGGGCAGCTTGCTGGTTACATTTATATAGATGGTATGGCTGGGGAAACTGCCGTAATCTTTCAGCTCAATTTTTACGGGATGAAAGCCCATGGCAATAGTTTTTAAGCGGTTGAGTATTCTTTCTTCCATAAGCCCGTACTGCACAAAATTTACGAGCGTAATATGCGGCTTGCCGTACACTGCAGCAGAAGCTTTATAGCTATCATAAAAATCTTTTTTTACCTGCATGATCTTGTTCCTTAATTCTTCATGCGGATTAAGCACCAGCAGGTATTCAAATATTTTATAACCAGGGATACTGTTGATAATATTTTTCATAAAAGGTGGCTTTAAATTTTGTTACCAAATTATTTAGCATAAATTTACTAAATAATTTAGTTAACGGTAAAACTTTTTTTATGGAAGTGGAAAACTTTTTTGGTAACAGCAGTTACAGGGGAACCAAGCGGTTTACCCAGCATGATGTGCCTACGGCAAATGCCACGGGCTTTGGCGCCGCCGCAGACGATTATATGGAACGGGGTATTGATCTGAATGAACAACTGATACGCAACAAGCCGGCGACTTTTTTTATGAAAGTAAGCGGCAGCAGCATGATTGACGCCGGTATTTATGATGGCGATATTGTGATTGTAGATAAAAGTATTAAACCGGTAAACGGCAAAATAGTTATTGCAGTTATTGATGGCGAGATGCTGATAAGACGCTACCAAAAAACACTGAATAAATTATTGCTGATACCCGAAACACCTAAACTGGCCACGATTGA
>JANLQE010000292.1:0-26223 GCA_031367625.1 Bacteroidota bacterium | reverse complement strand
TGGCATATACAAAAATATTATACAATTCATCTGTAACGGAGTGTGCATCTCTGCCGGCAGCCATCATTACCGGTACCATAAAGATGATTGCCAGCAGCGAAATTAAGTACCCCATCATATTTGCGGGTATATAAAACCAGCCCCATTTTTTAAACCAAATTTCTTTCATAAAAAATATCTTAAAAATGATTAAGATTATTGCCCTGGTATAACAGGTTGCTGCCCATACCAGTTTATTTTTCTGCTTACAAACATTATCAGCGCAAGTACAACAAACAAGCCAATGCTGCCTACAAGCAATGCGGTATCTTCCAGCCGTATAAGGATAAATATGAATCCATACAAACAACTCAATAATAAAAAGAAAATGCCTGCTGTTTTCCAATTATTAAAATGCCCTTTTGCATATAAACTAATCAGTAATATGGTTGCCGCAGCAGCAATTATATAGGCATAGTCAAATAAGATATATTCACTTATGGCAAGTAACAATGTATAAAAAATTACAAGGGCTAATCCTACCAAAACATATTGTACCGGGTGAAATGGTTTTTTCTGCATCAGTTCAATAATAAAGAAAAAGGCAAACGTCAACCCGATAAATAAGATAGCGTATTTTACACTTCGCATGGTTTTATTGTACTGATCTGCAGGCTGTACAAGACTTACGCCAAAGGCTGTAGTTTTACCGGTAATTGTATTCTCTTTAACTACTGTACCAAATGGTAAGTTTGCACGATTAAAACTCCATATAGCAGAAAAGCCTTTATCAGTTATTTCCCGGCTGCCTGGTAACATATTGCCATCAAACGAAGGGTTTGGCCACACAGAACTTATTTGAAATTTACTGGAAGCGCTCATGGGCATAAATTGCAGTTGTTCACTTCCTTTTATTTTTACCTGCATGCTGAATGGAATTTCCGTAATGGTAGTTTCCGCTGTAAGCGTTACAGGCGTTGATAAACCTATCTCACCAAAATCTTTTACCGGAAGTCCTGGGTTTAAGAGTAACTTTTTGCCATTAAAGTTTATATATATTTCTTCTTCGATTCCTTTAAAATCGCTGAGTGAGAAACAAAGCTTTGCATTGGCATAATCTACATTTGCTAAATTAATATCCGCTGGCCAGTTTACTTTAAAAGTACCTCTCATACTAATATCAGTTTTATACAACAATACTTTGTAAATAGATCTTGGCCTTTGCTCAGGAATTATTGTTCCTTTTAGATCCAGTTCATTTGCCAAAAGCAAAAGCTTTGTTTTATTAGCCACAGCTTTTCCATCACTGTTTAAAATAGTATCGGTATAGGGTACAACTAAAAACGGGCCCGATAATGTTTGTGCTGAAGACCATTTGCTGCTCACTTCTTTTACTACTTCTTTCTGTCTTGCTTCTCTTTCAGTTATCAAATTATTGATAAATAAAGTAGGGATAAGCATCAGTAATATTAATGCTCCTGTCATTAATCCTTTAATTAAAATCCTGTTTGGTTGCTGGTTAGAGGGCGTTGGTTGATACGTTTCCATTTTGTTGTTAATTTTAGATGAATTTGAAAAAAGCTGATTAATTATGGATTGAAAAGAATAGGCGCTCATCTCATTTTTACTGAAATAAGAAGCTATTGGACTTAAATTGAAAGCAATGGCAATGAACACACAACTAAAAATTAATCCTGCCACAATAAAGGCCGTAATTAAAAAACCAGGGCGGCCTTCATTGTTATAAAAGTTATATGGAAGAATATCTATACATCCACCTAATATTCCGTAAGGGGCAGCAAGAAGGAATGAAACAAACAGCAATAAAAAAATCTTTTTCTTCCAGGTAAAACTTAACCTTCTGATAAACGGCATTGCGATGAGCAAACTAATAATGGCAGGAAGGCTTCCTATCAATGAAGCAGCAAAGTAGAAAAATAATATCCCGATATTAACCTGATCTTTATCAATACACAAATACACAAATATGCCGATGCTAAAAAGCAAGGCTGTGCAAAACCAGATACGTAATGCAATCCCGATTGATGTATATTCTTTATTCATTTTAAAAGCACTTTGTCTTTCAAAGTATAAGTGTAAAAAAAATTATTTTGTAGCCTTAATCATTTTTTCCAACGCATCTATATGCAGTTTGAAAGTCTTTTCACCCAGCTTTGTTACGGCGTAAGTTGTATTTGTTTTTCTTCCCACAAATCCTTTTTCTACTTTTATAATATTATTTTCTTCCAGTGCTTTTAAATGACTGGCAAGGTTACCATCCGTAATTTGCAAAAGTGTTTTAAGATCATTAAAATTTACTGAGGCATTAACCATAAGCGCACTCATGATGCCGAGCCTCACCCGGCTATCAAAAAGTTTATTTAAATTATTTATCGGGTTCAACATTATTATAACACGAATTAAAATTAAATTTACAACTCATTTCCATTGCCCATTGCCCATTGCCCATTGCCCATTGCCTATTGCCTATTGCCCCTCTCATACTTCCGCCACATATACGCCCCATAAACAATGTGCAATATCCCAAAACCAAATGCCCAAAAATACAGGCCATAACCAACAAACCACAGGTTTATTATCCCTAGTATCAATTGGCAATACCCTAAATATTTTATTTCGCCAAGGGTATATTTACTGGCATTAATTAATGCAAGGCCATAAAAAATCAAACATCCCGGCGCTACCAAACCAAATGTATCAAAATGAATTAAACGAAAAAGAAAAATGCCGCCTGTAATCAAAGGCACGCTTACATTCAGCAATAACCGCTGAGCAGTGGTACCCCAAAGTGGAATCCCTTCTTTCTTACTTTTAATATAGGTAAAAATAAAAGCACTTATGAGGGCTGAAAAAAAAGTGACTGCGGCAATCCAGAATAACCAGTTATTTAAAATGATGGCATAATCTCCTGCCCTGGCTTGCCCCATTGCGCTACCGGTATTTATAATAAAATCTTTTGTTCCAGATACATAAGGCTGTGCTATCCATGCACCTGCCAATGCACAAATCCCTGCACTGATACCGCTAAGCCCACTTAAACTGATGAAGCGGCTGCTGCGTTCCATCATGTTTTTTATATCCTGCAGGGTTTCTAAAGATTGATCATGTTGGTTCATAAAAGCACTTTGAAATACAAAGTAAATGAATGAATCCGAATAATACAAATTATTTTTATCTCTGCTTTAATTACATTTTTTTTCTGAATACTTTTTAGGCTATATCTTTAAGCAACAAAAATCAATCCTGCTAATCATTCAACCGCAACATGAAAGCATTCTTTTTATTCTGTACCCTTTTTTTTCTTACTATCAATAGTATTTGCCAGTCAGTAATAAATCCGGCATCTGTAGATATTGTAAGAGATAGTTTTGGCGTGCCGCATATTTTTGCCAAAACAGACAGAGAAGTGGCATACGGGCTTGCCTGGGCAGAAGCCGAAGATGATTTTGAAAGTATGCAACAGGTTATTTTACCCACCAAAGGTTTAATGGGAAAAGTATTGGGCAAAGCTGGAGCCGCAGGTGATTATGCTTTTGCATTGTTTCGTTGCCGGGAAATAACAGAAGAAAAATGGAACACCCTGTCCCCTGAATTTTTAAAACTGATCGATGGTTATGTGCTGGCATTAAATAATTATGCTGCCAAACATCCGGGCGAAGTATTGCATAAAAAATTATTTCCCATAACGGTAAAAGATTACCTCTCTTCTTCAGTTTTGGCACTCACTGTTTTTAATGGGGCCGACGGAGCGTTGCAGCGCATTTTCAGTAACAGCGAATGGGAAGCACCCGGGTTAAATAAAAAAGGAAGTAATTCATCTGCCATACATGCCTCCAAAACCACCACCGGCGAAGCCTTTCTTTTAATAAATGCCCACCAGCCAAATACAGGCCCACAGGCCTTTTACGAAGCACATTTGTGCAGTGAAGAAGGGCTGAATGTATTGGGCGGTTTGTTAGCCGGTGGCCCCTGTATTTTACATGGTGTAAATGAACATTTAGGCTGGGCACACACGGTAAATTATTGCGACCGCCTGGATGAATACCAATTGGAAATGAACCCTGCAAATGCTTTGCAATATAAATTTGACGGGCAATGGATGAACCTTGAAGTAAAAACAATTAAATTAAAAATAAAAGGAATACCGGTAACCATAAAACGAAAAGTTTACTGGAGTAAATATGGTGCCACTATGAAAAATAAGCAGGGATTTTTTTCTATACGGCTTGGCGCAAATATGAGGATTGGCGCTCTGGATCAATGGTACCAGATGAACAAAGCAAAAAACTTTACGGAGTTTTATGCGGCTTTAGGCAAACAGGAGTTGAGCATGTTTAACATTATGTATGCCGATAACCGTGATACCATTTTTTATATCAACAATGCATTAATGCCCGTAAGAGAAGATGGTTATAACTGGAAGAAAACAGTGCCGGGCAATACTTCTAAAACATTATGGACCAGTTTTAGAGGGTTAAAAGAATTACCACAATACATAAACCCCAAAAGTGGATTTTTATTCAATACCAATCATTCTTCTTTTTTAGCAACGGCTGCTGCAGATAATTTAAATCCCAAATCTTTCCCAAAAACAGACGGCTGGGAGCAATATCATTTAAACAGGAGTGTACGTTTTCTTGAATTGTTTCCACAAAATGAAAAACTAAGTTTTGAAAAATTTAAACAAATAAAATTTGACAGGCAATTACCTGCTACTTTGCAGTTTCCTTACCGGATAGATTCGATGTTGCTGGTAAATGAAACCATGTATCCTGAGTATGCTACTATTATACACTCACTGAAAAACTGGGATAAGCAAGCTGTTGCGGATAGTAAGGGTGCTGCTGTTTTTTTGTTGACTTACGAATATCTTAAAAAAATATTAAAAGGGCAGGATGCCCGAAAAATTACTATGCCCGAATCAGTAGAAACGTACAGGTATGTAAACAATTATATGCAAACAAACTTTGGCCGTGCCGATATTGTTTTGGGCGATCTGCAAAAATTAGTTAGGGGCGATAAAGAATGGCCGCTATGGGGCATTCCGGATGTATTATCACCGCAGTGGACAGCGCCTTATAAAAATGGAAAATTAAAATCTATTGGCGGCGATGGGCTGATAATGTTTGTTCGTTTTCCAAAAGAAGGCTTACCTGTTATTGAAACGGTAAACATGTATGGCGCCAGTGCAAAGCCTGGCAGCAAACATTTTGATGACCAGGTAGAAATGTATTTACACCAACAAACTAAAAAGATGACGCTGGATAAAGCAACGGTATATAAAAATGCAGACCGGATTTATCATCCGGAGTAAATCAGTAACAAGACTTAAAAAATTGTATTCAATACAGAAATAATCTTTTTGCAGGCAATCGCTATTTCCACATCACTATTATTCAACGGCGGCACAATACGCAGTGCATTTGATGCAAATAAAAACCAATCAGTAAAAACCCCCTGCGCTATTAATGCGTCAATTATTTTTTTATTGGTTTCAAAACTATCAAAAAAAACAGCCATCATTAAACCTGCGCTGTTGATGCTTTTTATTGTGGGGTGATGCAGCAGCGAAAGAAATAATTTTTCTTTTGCTACTATCCCTTCTATTATTTTATCGTTTAACAAAACGTTGAAAGCTGCAAGGCCGGAAGCACAGCTTACCGGGTGGCCGCCAAAAGTATTGATATGCCCCAGCACTGGATTATGGGTAAATGAATCCATTATTTTTTTATCGGCTACAAAAGCACCCAATGGCATACCGCCGCCCAGTGCTTTGCCCAACAATAAAATATCGGGCACTATATCAAATTGTTCAAAGGCCCACAGGGTTCCGTTGCGGCCAAAGCCGCATTGTATTTCATCCAGCACCAGCAAAGTACCGGTAGCCGTGCAGCGGCTACGCAATGCCGTGAGCCAGCCATTTAACGGAGCTTTCACACCTGCTTCTGCCTGAATGGTTTCTGCAACTACGCAGGCAGTACGTTCTGTTATTTGTAGTAAGTCTTCAAAATTATTATAGCGCAATTGCAGTGTATCGGGCAACAGCGGCCGGAAAGCCTGCTGCCAGTACTCGCTGCCCATAATGCTTAATGCCCCCTGTGTGCTGCCGTGGTAAGAATTTTTAAAAGAAATAATCTGTGTACGGCCGCTGTACCGTTTGGCCAAGTTCTTGGCACCTTCTGTAGCTTCGCTGCCGCTGGCGGTATAAAAAACAGCATTCAGAGAAGAGGGCAAATGATCCGTCAGCATTTTTGCATAAGCCACCTGTGGGTTTTCTACCAACTCGCCATACACCATGATGTGCAGGTATTCATCTGCCTGTTTTTTTATAGCTTCCACTACTGCCGGGTGGCGGTGGCCGATATTACAAACGCTGATGCCTGCAATGAGATCAATGTATTCTTTTCCGTCTGCATCCCACATTTTACTGCCTTGGGCTTTTACAATATTTAAGCAAAGCGGTGCACCGGAGGTTTGGCCTACATAACTTAAAAACAATTGGCGGTTGGTCATTTATAAAATATGAATGATGCGTTATGAATATTGAATTAAATACTATGGCTATTACGTAATTTTATGCAAGTTATCACATTGAGGCAAATTGTATTTAACCCAAAAAAAAAGTAGCAACCTTGCATCAAGTCATGATGCAAAATGGTTTGCGGTACAAGAGATCCCTTCGTTCCTCTGGATAAACTTTGCAAGAATGAGGATTGAAAAACAAAAGCCTGGACAACTAAAAAAAATAAAAATGAGTTTAATACTTCCGGTAAATGGTATCAGCCCTGTAATGGGTAATGATTGTTTTGTAGCACCCAATGCAACTATTGTAGGTGATGTGGTGATGGGAAACGATTGCAGTGTATGGTTTAATGCAGTAATACGGGGCGATGTAAACAGTATAAGAATAGGCAACAAAGTAAATGTGCAGGATGGTGCGGTTATACATTGCACTTTTGAAAAAACAAAGACTATCATAGGAAATAATGTGAGCATTGGGCACAATGCAATTGTACATGGCTGCGTTATAGATGATAATGTACTGATAGGTATGGGCGCAATTGTAATGGATAATGCACATGTAGGCAGCAACAGTATAATAGCTGCGGGTGCAGTAGTTTTGGAAAACACCATTGTGGAAGCCGGATCTGTGTTTGCCGGAGTGCCTGCAAAAAAAATAAAAGAAGTGAGCCAGCAATTGATTAGCGGAGAAATAAACCGGATAGCAGAAAATTATTTAAAGTACAGTAAATGGTTTAAGGATTTGCGAAAAAGCTGATTACACGAATTTAAAACACGAATTATTAGTCCGGAAATTTCATTCGTGTAATTAGTGTAATACCCAATGTGGATAAAATACCCTTTACAAAACATCAGTACGCTAATAAAATGCATCTATTAACTTTAAAAAATGAAAAAAATTATCATTGCCTTAGTAGTTGTTTCCATACTTAGCGGATGCTTTATTACCAGGATATTTCAGAAAAAAGAAAAGTATGGCTGCCCCGGTGATGCCAGAAATATGAGCGAACAGCAGATAAATGAAAGGGCAAATAAATCAAAATACAAAGGCAATAATAAAATATATTAATAAATCAGGCGTTAACCCTGTACCTTTTTTAAAACCAACAATCTATGTGCTACGAACTAAAAACCCAATCGGGCTGTACTGAAGCCGTTATAGACGACAATTGCGGCATCTCTAAATTTTATGCAATTGCCAATACCCTTTCTGAACAACTTCATGTTAATTTTTTAAACCAGGTAGATGACGCAGATACATTAGACTGGGATTTTAAATACAAAGACCAGTTTTTAACGCTTCACTACAATGTGTTTAATGGCGTAAGTATTTTTCCGCAACAAACTAAAAGTGTAAAAAAGAACCACCATGCTGTAATGGAAGTTGCTCATTTTTTACAGAAACATGCTTACTAAATATCGTGTATGCGCTGAGTTTAGAGGTTTAGGTTTTTCAATAACTCTTTTCATTAATGCTGTCCCGTATATTTAAGTAGCTGATGTAGCGTTCTGCATGGATGCTGCCTTCGTTTACTGCTTCTTTTACTGCACAGCCGGGCTCTTCCAAATGTATGCAATCATTAAACTGACAATTGTTCATTACGGCTTTCATTTCAGGAAAATAATGCGCCAGTTCATTTTTTGAAATATCTACAAGCCCCATTTCCCTGATGCCGGGCGTATCAATTATTTTTCCGCCGCCATTCGGCGGAAAGTCAAACATTTCTGCAAAGGTAGTAGTGTGCAGCCCTTTGCCGCTCCAGCCGCTTACATCCTGCGTTTTAAGCAACAGGTGTGGAAAAATATAATTTATAAAAGAAGATTTTCCTACGCCCGAGTGCCCGCTAAGCAGCGTAGTTTTATCTTTTAATAATTCTTTTACTTCTTCTACACCCTCTTTTTTTTCTATACTCATCAACATTATTTTATAACCGATGGGCTCATAAATACTTTTTATCAATTCAAATTTTTCCTGCTCTTTATTTTTATATAAATCTGCTTTATTAAAAACAATAATTGCAGGCACCCGGTACGCTTCGGAGATGATCAAAAAACGATCGATAAACCCCAGCGAAGTTTTAGGATCTTTTAAGGTAGCAAAGAGTAAAGACTGATCAAGATTAGCAGCTACAATATGATGCTGGTTTTTATTATGCGGCGATACCCTGTTGATATAATTTCTGCGTTGGTAAATTTCTTTTATCACTGTACTTTCCTGTTCCACTTCATTTTCTATTTCTACCATATCGCCTACGGCAATTGGGTTGGTAGAAGTAATACCATCAATTTTAAATTTTCCTTTTATACGTGCATTAAAAATTTGGCCACCGGAGTTTTTTACCTGGTACCAACTGCCTGTAGATTTGTAAACGAGTGCCTGCATAGGGTGCAAAGTTACGGGTGTTGGAGTTACGGGTTTGGGGTTACGGGTTTAGGGTGTTGGGGTTACGGGTTTGGGGTTACGGGTTTAGGGTTTAGGGGTTTAGGGGTTTAGGGTTGGGACACTGTATAAAATTGCTTTTAATAGTTTTAAGGAAATTTTCTAAAGACCATATATCGCAAAATAAATTCTGCCAGCAAAAAAAAGATGGCAATAATGATAAACGGATAAAATTTATCCTGGTAGCGGATGGTATTGGTAATTTCTACTTTTGATTTCTCTAACTCATCAATAGTTTTATAAATACCAGTCAACGATCCGTTGTCTTTTGCCCTGAAATATTTACCACCGGTTTCGTTAGCTATTTCATTTAAAAGCTTTTCATCTATAGAAACTTTTTCGGTTTTAATTACCACGCCAAGCGGTGTGTTTTCTGGCTGCGGTGCCATGCCCTCTGTGCCTACGCCGATAGTATATACTTTTACTCCAAAAGCTTTTGCAATTTCTTTTGCAGTTTTAGGATCTATTAAACCACCGTTATTTATGCCATCAGTAAGCAGTAACACCACTTTGGTTTTAGAAGTGCTGCTGCGCAATCTATCTACACTTGTACCAAGGCCCGAGCCTATAGCCGTTCCATCTTCCAATAAACCAAAGCGAATATTCTGAATGGCAGAAACCAGCACCCCATGATCTGTAGTAAGCGGGCACTGAGTAAAACTTTCTCCTGAAAAAATAACCACTCCAATCCTGTCTGTAAGTCTTTTATTTACAAAATCAATGGCTACATTTTTTGCCGCTTCCAGCCTGTTTGGCGTAAAGTCCTGCGCCGTCATGCTTCCGCTTACATCTATGCACAAAATAATATCTATCCCTTCTCCTTCTGCACGCTGCTGTTCATCCCGTGTTTGGGGTTTTGCCAGGGCAGTAATGATAGCTGCCAAACAAATTAGTCTGCATATAAAAGGCAAATGCCTCAGCGAAGTTTTCCAGGAACCCAGCCCTTCTGCAGCAGCGGTAGATACAGCTATAGAGGCCGTACGGCTGCTGTTTGTTTTTGCATACCATCCTGTTAAAAAAGGCAACAACAATAACAACCCTAAAAAATAAGGCTGCGCAAATTCTATATTATGAAAATAGTCAAATAGCAAATGATCGTTTTTAATTTATCTGCATTTAAATTTTGAAAGCTGTTATATTATTTTTTATGTACCCGGCATCTGTACTCTGTAGCAACATCGTTGCTCCGATAGCTATCGGAACTCACCTGTACACAATACCGCTATTCATCTTTTACCAAAGCGTATATTAAAATGCAGTTTATACATTTTTTTGCTGCTGGCTTTTTTCCATCACGTCAATACCGTTTTTAATCTGTTCAAGACTTCTTTCACTTTCCCCCACAGGCGGAAGGTATTTTGCAAATTTTACTGCATCGCTGCAGCGAAGCGCTTCTGCAACTGAGGGTATTATAACATCAGCCAGGTTTTCTTTCAGCTTTAATAAAATATCGCCTGTTGTTTTATTTAATAAATTCCGCTGATCTTTTCTGCTGTAATATTTTTTAAATATATCTGCAAGCGCACTGTGATATTCTTTTATCTCTGGAGCAACAGACAAATTATATTTTTTTAAATTACTTAAAGCCTGCATAGCCTCATCGTACGGCGAAAGAGCCGATTGAAAAAGTGGTTTTTCTCTTTTCTTTCTGCGCTTAAAATACCGGTAAATAAGCAGCAGTAAAATAATTGATATTACAGTTGCTACAATGGCATATATCCAGGTATTATCAATTACAAATACCTCCATCACGGGTTTTATATCCCGTAGTTCGCCAGTACTGTCTGCAGGGGCATAACCAACAGCTATTATTATCGAATCGGTGTTAAGCGTATATTTGGCAGAAGTGTTACTGCTGATTTTTATTGGGAAAGATGCGATAGGCCATTTGCCGGAATCGAAACTGGTAAGCACCAGCTTTTGCAATACAAGGTAATTGCCTTTTGTATCAACAGAATCAGATTTAATTTTACTGATGATATCAAAATGCGGGAACGAATCGGGAAGATTAAATTCAATGGTATAATCCTGAGAAGGTAAAGTGAATACGAGGTTATACTTAATCTGTTCGCCTATTAAAATACTTTTTCTATCAATACTGGTTTGAATGCTTTGAGCAGAACTATATTGGATAAATATAGAAAAACAAGCCAGTATTGTTATTCCAAAAAATGATTGTCTTATTTTTCTGCTTGCCATTATCAAATATCTGTTACGCTATTTTCTTTTTAAAAAAAACTTCTGCAAAATTTTTACATAATCTTCATCGGTGCGGATGTGCAACAGGTCTGCACCAGCCTGCCTGAAATACTTTTTACATTCTTCTGTTTGCTTAAAAAAATGCTGCTGGTAATTATGCCTTACCATTGCACTGCCGCTGTCCACCCATTTTGTATTTCCGGTTTCGGCATCTTCCAGTTGCAGTAATCCTGCATCGGGCAGTTGCATATCCATTTTATCATATACTTTTAAACCTATAACGTCGTGTTTTTTTCCTATTACTTTTAAATCGTTATTATACCCGGTAGTTAAAAAATCGCTTAATAAAAATGCGATACTTTTTTGGCGTGTTGTGTTATTAAAATATTTAATGGCTTCATCCAGATCTGTACCGTTTGCATGAGGCTCTACCGTAAGCAATTCCCGTACAATGTATAAGGCATGTGGCCTGCCTTTTTTGGGGGGTATATATTTTTCTATTTTATTGCTAAAGAAAATAACCCCCACTTTATCATTGTTGCTTACGGCGCTAAAGGCAATCACAGCAGCCATCTCAGTAATTAAATCTTTTTTTCTTTTTCCCACGGTGCCAAATAAATTACTGGTGCTGGTATCTACCAACAGCATTAAAGTAAGTTCCCGCTCTTCCTCAAATAATTTTGTAAATGTGTTAGAAAATCTTGCACTCACATTCCAGTCAATAAACCTTACATCATCACCTGCACTGTATTCCCTTACTTCTCTAAAGCTCATACCCTTTCCTTTAAAAGCAGAATGATACTCGCCCGTAAAAAGATGGGTGGTTATTTTTTTGCTTTTAATTTCAAGCTCTCTAACCTTTTTTAATATGTCGGTTGTCGTAAGCATCGTTGTTCGTTGTTCGTTGGCCGTTGTTCGTTGTTTACTTTAAGTCGGCTTTTTGGTTATAATTTATAAAGCCATTTAAAACCTGCATTGCTTTTTCTAAAGTTGGAATAATATGGTTAAATTCTTCTTCGGTTATTATTTCAACCATCACAGCAATATTTAATAAAGTTTCCAGTTCATACAAAGAACCCCTGGAAATATGCAAAAATTGCAAAGTGTCTTTTTTGTATTGCCGGCCTAATCCTTCAGCAATGTTTGAAGGCACAGAAACTGCAGCCCGTTTAGTCTGAGAAGTTAAACCATATAATTCTTCCTTTGGAAATTTCTTTGTCAGTAAATAAATTTCTTTTACTAACAGCATAGCATTTTTCCAGGCATCTAAGTTTTTATAACTTATCATAAAATATAATTTTAGCATAAAATAATCTTCGCAAACGGTCAATGAACAACGGCCAACGAATAGCTCTTACGGTACATTCACCGTTTTCAAAATCTCATTTATAATATCTTCTACATTTACATTTTCTGCTTCTGCTTCGTACGTAAGCCCAATGCGGTGACGCAGTACATCTCTGCAGATATTTCTTGTATCTTCCGGAATTACATAAGCTCTTTTATTTAAAAATGCATAAGCCTTGGAAGCCAGTGCAAGGTTAATGCTTGCCCTTGGTGAACCGCCAAAGCTTATCAGTGGTTTTAATTTTGACAGGTTATATTTTTCGGGAAAACGGGTGGCAAAAACAATATCTAAAATATAATTCTCTACCTTTTCATCTAAATAAACCTGCCTTACCAGTTCTTTTGCTGTAAGAATTTCAGAGGTAGATGCTACGGGATTTATTACCGGCGAATTTAATCCTAAAGTGTTTTGGCGAATGATTAACTGCTCTTCAGCTTTTGTTGGATAGCCCACCACCACTTTCAGCATAAACCTATCCACCTGTGCTTCCGGTAACGGATAGGTGCCTTCCTGTTCTATTGGATTTTGTGTAGCTAAAACTAAAAATGGCTCCTGTAGTTTATAACTGGTATCGCCAATGGTTACCTGCCTTTCCTGCATGGCTTCCAGCAAAGCACTCTGCACTTTTGCGGGTGCTCTGTTTATTTCATCGGCCAAAATAAAATTAGCAAAAATTGGCCCTTTACGTACCATAAATTCATTCTTGGTTTGGTTGTAGATCATGGTGCCGATTACATCTGCCGGCAAAAGATCGGGCGTAAACTGAATACGGCTGAACTGTGCCATTATGGTTTGTGACAATGATTTTATGGCCAGGGTTTTTGCCAGGCCCGGCACTCCCTCCAACAGCACATGGCCATTGCTCAGGAGGCCTATCAGCAGGCGTTCTATCATGGTTTGCTGACCTACAATTACTTTGCTTAATTCATCATTTATCCGGGTAACAAACCCTGCTGCGTGATTTATTTTATCATTCAGCAAGCGAATGTCTTCTGCGGTTTGTAGCATACTTATAAAATTTTTCTATGTTGCAAATTACGAACTCATTATAAACAAAAATGCTGCCACGTAAAGGATAGCGAAAAAAGAGTGTTAATTTTAAAGATAAAAAAAAAATTATGGTAGATCAGCAATTAATTACTACAAGCAACCAATTAGAAGGTTACAGGGTTACAAAACATTTAGGAATAGTAAGAGGTATTACCGTAAGATCCCGCAGTATAATTGGAAATTTTGCAGGCGGGCTGCAAACCATTTTTGGCGGAAAAATTTCTATTTATGCAAATCTTTGCGAAAGAGCCAGGGCAGAAGCTTATGACAATATGGTTCAGCACGCCAATGAAAGGGCTGCCAATGCCATTATAAATGTTCGGTACGATGCAAATGAAGTAATGAGCGGCGTTACCGAAGTGCTTTGCTATGGCACGGCTGTGCAGGTGGTGAATGTATAATTAAGTCAATGGGCAATAGTCAATTATTGAGTTCATTGTTAACTTACAATTTCTAAAAAATCATTGCCTATTATGCATTGCCCATTGCCCATTGACTATTGTCCATTGTCCATTTGATTAACTCAAATACTTCCCCACAATAGGCATCCTTCTGCCTACACCAAATGCTTTGGGAGATATTCGTATGATGGGGCAAAACTGGTTGCGCTTATACTCATTTATGTTTACCATTTTTAATATTTTGTCCACCAGTTCAGCATCAAAACCCTGGGCTTTAATTTCATCAGGCCCCTTTGCCTGTTCGATGTACTGATATAAAATTTTATCAAGTACAGCATAGTCCGGCAGGCTGTCGCTGTCTTTCTGCCCTGGCCTTAGCTCTGCACTTGGTGGTTTGGAAATTATAGTTTCAGGTATCAGTTCTTGTTTGCGGTTGATATATTTTGCAAGGGCATAAATCTGTAGTTTGTAACAATCACCCAATACACCCAGGCCGCCGGCCATATCGCCGTAGAGTGTACCATATCCCGTGCTCAGCTCACTTTTGTTAGAGGTGTTTAATAAGATGTAGCCAAATTTATTGGCAAGGGCCATCAATAAATTTCCCCGTGTACGGCTTTGAATATTTTCTTCGGCTATGCCAAACGGTAAGTCTGCAAAAAAAGGCTTCAGCTCATTTAAAAAACTTTTATAAATATTTTTTATCGGAATTATATCGTAGGGATTTTTTAAGTTGATACTTAGTTTTTCTGCATCAGTAACCGAATGTGAAGTAGAATATGGAGATGGCATTAAAACTGCTTTTACATTTTCGCTCCCCAAAGCTTTGCATGCAAGTGCCAGGGTTACTGCACTGTCTATACCACCGCTGCTGCCAAGAATAGCCTTTTTAAAACCCATTTTTTCAAAATAATCTTTTATTCCCATTACAAGTGCTTCGTAAATATGAGCAATGTTTAAATTCTCATCTAATGCAGCCGGGTTTAAATCTGTATCAGGCAGTTTATGTGCAGGTTCAATAATTTTTGTATCTATTGTGCCGTCATCATTTAATATAAAAGACTGCATATCTTCTTTAAAACTGGCAAGTCTGCCACAAAGGTTTGCCGCCTTATCAAATACTAATGAAGTGCCGTCAAAAACAATTTCTGTCTGGCTGCCTACTGCATTGCAATAAAACATTGGGATATTGTATTTAAGCACATTAGCTTTTACCGCTGCTTTCCGGTCTTCATCATGTGTATAATCAAACGGGGAAGCGGATATGTTAATCATTGTATCCGGCTGTTGAGCAATCATCATATCCATAGGGCAATTGATGTACAAAGGATTATTGCCCAGGTTCCAGATATCTTCACAAATAGTAACGGCTAATTTTTTTCCTTTATATTTTACGATATTCCACTCCTGTCCCGGTTCAAAATAACGGTCTTCATCAAACACATCGTAAGTAGGCAGGCAGGTTTTATGAATGATTTGCTTTACACTTTTATCTGCTAAAAAAAAAGCAGCATTAAATAAATCTTTTCCCTGCACCATTGCATTACGATGCGGAGCGCCAACCAATACTGCAATGCCGTGTGCGTGCATTTTTATTTCATCAATTGCTGCGTAACATTTATCAATAAAATGATTGAAGTATAAGAAATCTTTTGGCTGGTAGCCGCAAACAGAAAGTTCACTAAACACAATTAAATCGCCGCCCTGCTGTTTTGCCTGTTCAATGGCATCTGTTATTTTTTTTGTATTACTTTCAAAATTGCCAATGTGATAATTCTGCTGCGCCAAAAATATTTTCATATTTAAATCCTTTACGGTAATTAACTTTATGTTTATCAATAAATACTTTCTTTTGCAAAGTTAAATTATTCAAATTATGCGCTTACTATTAAGTTTATTGGTTACCGCAGCCATTATAAGTTGCAACAGCAATAAAAAAATTCCTGATGTAGAAGGTATAAAGATTAACCTTACTACCCTTCGTTTTGAGCAGGGGTTATTTGCATTAGACACTAATCAACTGGCACCACAATTACATCAGTTGCTGGCAAAATATCCATCTTTTGGCGAAAATTTTTTAAGTACAATTTTAAATATAGATCCCAAGTGGCCCGCTGACACTGCTATAAATTATGTAAAGAGTTTTATTTCTTCTTACCGGCCAGTGTATGACAGTGCTGAAAAGGTATTTAAAGATTTTACCCCTTATGAAAAAGAAGTAAAAAAAAGCCTGCAGTTTTTACACTACTATTTTCCTGCATATAAACCGCCTGCTAAAATTATTACCTACATAGGCCCGTTGGATGGTTATGGGGATATACTTGATGAGGGTGTATTTATTGTGGGCCTGCATCATCATCTGGGCAAAAATTATTCTGCTTATAAAACAGTGTGGGTACAGGAAACTTATCCTGATTATATGAGCAACCGTTTTGAACCGGAATATATTGCCATCAATTGTATGAAAAATATTGTAACAGATATTTACCCTGAAAAAAATGAAGATAAAACGCTGGTAATACAAATGGTTGAAAAAGGGAAAAGATTATTTATGCTGAGTAAGCTGTTGCCCTATACATCAGAAAATAAATTGATCGGTTATACCGAAACGCAAATGAAGGATTGCTATGCACACGAAGCCCCAATATGGAATTTATTTGTTCAAAATAATTTTTTGCAGACGATTGATTTTAATGTTACAAAAAATTATATTGGTGAAGGGCCAAAAACACAGGAGTTAGGAGATGCATCACCAGGAAATATAGGATCTTTTGCCGGATGGCAGATCGTAAAAAAATATATGGATAAATTTACAGAAACTACCCTTAAGCAATTAATGGATACCGATGCAGAAAAGATTTTTCAGGAGGCCAGATACAAACCTTAATTATGCTGCTGCCTGTGCATGCAAGCTCATTTCTGCGGGCTTTTTACCCAGCCCTTTCATTACCCTGAAATGAGAGGCTAATGCCTGGGACATTGTGCGATATTGATTATAAGGCAAATTATATTCTTTGCATTTTGCCTGCACCAACCTGCTGATAGCCGGATAATGAACATGGCTTACTCTGGGAAAAAGGTGGTGTTCTATCTGATAATTTAAACCGCCCACTAACCAGGAAATTGTTTTATTGCCCATGGCAAAATTTGCCGTGGTTTTAATCTGGTGTTCTGCCCAGGCAGAATCTATATGTTTTGTAGCATCAAGAGGAATATGTTCAAATTCTGTATTTTCTACCACATGTGCCAGTTGAAATACAAGTGATAACGAAAGCCCCATTGCAGCATTAGCTACTAAAAAACCTGCTAACCAGCCGGCCCAGCCCCAAACATAAACAGGGATGGCAATAAAAAATATGGCATAATGTAATTTGGTTAACCAAAAAATAATATGATTTTTTGTGGAAAGCTTCCACGCTTCTGTGGTATAAATTTTACGGCTGAAATATTTGGTAAAGTCCATAAAAAATATCCAGAAAATAGAAGATAAAGCGTAGATCGGTAATAAATATAAATGCTGCACTTTATGAGCCGGTACCCATTTCTGCGATTCGCACTGGCGGATGATCGGGCTCTTTGCAATATCATCATCAATTCCATCTACATTGGTGTAAGTATGATGAATGATATTATGTTTCTGTTTCCAGAAATAAGAACTTGCCCCAAGTGCATTGGCAGATAAACCCACAAAATCATTTAACTTTTGATTGGGACTGTAGCTGCCATGATTTGCATCATGCATTACACTAAAGCCAATACATGAATATAGAAAACCCGAAACAATACATAATAAAAGTGCAGGCAATGCGCTCATGTTTATCAGCATTAAACAGGCATAAACCAACAGTGCAGAACCGATTAAAATAATTGTTTTTGAGAACAGCCGCCAATCGCCGGTTTTTTGTATATTATTATCCTTAAAGTAAGCGTCCACACTTGATTTTAGGGTTTGATAAAATTCATTATTAGCGTTGTTGAAAACGATTTTTGCCATCCTTACTGAATTTTTATTACTTGTAATTATACGATACCTTTTGTTTATATAAAAAGATTTTAGGCTGAATATAAAATCAAATTGAAATAAACTTAATGAGACCTGAGTAAATGTACGAAATCCGAAACTAAAAAATTAATTCATCTTAAACGGAGCATACATTTCAAAAGAAGGAATGGTTACATTAAAATTACGCTGGTTATGTGCATTTTCAAATAAATAAGTACCCAGCATCTTTCCCATTTCGCTACGCAGGTTGCATCCGCTGATGTATTGATAAGAAGCACCTGGCGCTATGAGTGGCTGAACACCTACAACACCTTCACCCTCAACCTCTCTCATGCTTCCATTACTATCGTAAATATGCCAGTGCCTGCGCAAAAGTTTTATGGGAAATGCATTATTGTTTTCGAGCGTAATTTTATAAGCAAACATAAATTCACTGTTCAGCGGATTACTGTACTCGGGTTGATAAAAAGTTTCAACAGTAATTTTAACACCTCCTGAAATTTTGCTTGTCATGGATTATCTTTGTTTGATGTAAATTAAACAAAAATCAGTAGTGTTAGTTGTATTAATTTGCTCAAAGTAAAAATTTTATCTAAAAGCTTTCTTAAAAAATGACATCACTACAATTTTTTAGCTTTGGCAAAACCGTTTTTCAACAACCACTGCAATACTTTTTCCCTGTTATCGCCCTGTATTATAATTTCATCATCTTTAAATGAGCCGCCGGTACCGCAAAAGGTTTTTAATTTTTTGCAAAGAATTTCTTTCTCTTCATCTTTACCGATATAACCCTCTACCAGCGTAACTGCTTTACCGGCCCGGTGCTTTGTCTGCAGTTTTATTTTTAATGCCTGTTGCGCAGGCTCTACATTTACCTCTTCCTCCTCTTCTGTCTGCAACTTAAAATCAGGATTGGTAGAAAACACAATGCCTGATATTGGAAATATTTTTTTTGCCATCGTTGAAATTTTTAAATCATTATTGCTTTCAGGCTAAGGTCAAGGCTTACGGCCTGGTGTATAATGGCGCCGCTTGAAATATAATCTACACCCGTGGCTGCATAGTCTTTAATATTGTGATAATTAATACCGCCGCTTGCTTCTGTTTCGTAATGGCCGTCAATTATTTTCAGCGCTTCCGATATTTTTTCAGGTGTAAAATTATCCAGCATTATCCGGTCTATTTTACCGGTACTCATTACTTTTTTTACATCATCAATATTACGGGTTTCTACTTCTATTTTTAAATCTAAAGAATGCTGTTGTACATAATCATACGCTTTATTAATTGCCTTTTCAATACCGCCGCAGTAATCAATATGATTGTCTTTCAGCATAATCATATCATACAATCCAAAGCGGTGATTAACGGCACCGCCAATACGCACTGCTTCTTTTTCCAACAGCCTGAAATTAGGTGTAGTCTTTCTTGTATCAAGCAATTTTGTTTTATACCCTGCTAATTTTTTTACATATTTTTCTGTAAGTGTTGCTATGCCACTCATACGCTGCATAGTATTTAAAACCAACCGCTCCGCTTTTAAAATGGTATGCACTTTTGCATTTACTTCAAAAGCATTTTGTCCGTATAGCATTGCATCGCCGTCTTTTTTAAATGCAGTAAATAAAATATCATTCTGCAGGTATCTGAAAATTTTTTCTGCTACCTGAATGCCCGCCAATAAACCATCCTGTTTTATTTTTAAAATTGCTTTGCCTTCTGCAGATGCATCAATAGTAGATAAGCTGGAATAATCGCCGGTGCCTATATCTTCTGCCAAAGCATTTTTTATAAGCTGCTGTAGTTTTAAATCATAATTCATAAAACAAAGTTAGTGATACTGAGTTAAGGGCTACGGGTCATGGCGTTAGGGTTAGGGATGACAGGCGATGAGTTTCGTGTTACTACTATCGGGAGATTTAAAATAGATTGTAAAATTTTTCCTGTAAATGTTACTATAAAAAATTATTTCCGAAACTTTAGCCCTGATTGAAATGGAGGTATGCTGAAAACTTGTGCTTTAATTTGTGGCTGGTTTGTAATACAACAGTTGCCTTCCTGAAGAGATAGTTATCGGGTGAAAAATAAAGCTCAGCTACTAAAAAAATGGTTAATAAAAAAGCTTCCCAAAAGGAAGCTTAAGTTTTGAAAATATTTTTAAATCCTATTTAGTTTCAAACCTTATTTCCTGTAATGTTTGTTTATCTCCTTTTTGTTTCATGTAAATTGTAGTACGGAAAGAAGCAGATTTTGTAACCAAAGTACCTATACAATATTGAGAACCTGCGTTTTCTCCCTGGTGTATTATAGTAAAACTTTTGACAGCATTATTATTAAAGAAATCCCGCAGTATTAACTCGCCCTGGCTTTTGCTGTAGCTATTACTTTTTTCGGGCAGCGTTATTTCAACCGTATTGTCAAAATACCTGGCTATTTCAGCAGCATTACCGGTTTTTAAGGCATTAATAATATCATTTATGCCAGACGTAAGCGTAAAAGACATCAGCAGTAAAATAGTAGAACCAATAAGTAAAATACGTTTCATAAATTTTATTTTTTTCTATCCCAGTATTTGCTAAAAACGTGCCAACAAGTATAAAGATTGTGCCATTTTGCAATAATTTAGACACATTTATAACTGCTGCAGTTAAGTATGTTCCAAATATATAGATTTGCATAATGAAAAGTAAAAAAACAATGTTGATAATAATGGATGGCTGGGGATTAGGCAAGATTAAAAGCAGCGATGCAATTCAAAATGCCCGTACAGCTTTTGTTCAATCTCTATACTCAACTTATCCTAATACAACCCTTGTAACCTGCGGTGAAGCTGTAGGATTACCCGAAGGCCAAATGGGCAACAGTGAGGTAGGGCATTTAAACCTTGGTGCCGGGCGCATTGTTTACCAGGAATTGGAACGTATTAATGTAGCTATAAAAGATGGCTCATTTCAGCAAAACGAAACATTGCTTAAAGCCATTAATTATGCTAAAACCAATAACAAAAAACTTCATTTACCGGGCTTGGTAAGTGACGGTGGCGTGCACTCTCACATCAATCATTTAAAAGCCATTACAAGTGTTTGTGCAGCACAAAATTTTGATAATGTACTGATTCATGCTTTTACAGATGGCAGGGATACAGACCCAAAAAGCGGCGTAAATTTTATTGAAGAACTACAGCAGCATCTTACTAAAACTACAGGTAACATTGCAACTGTCACCGGCAGATATTATGCAATGGACAGGGATAAAAGATGGGAAAGAATAAAAATTGCTTATGATGCTATGGTAAATGCCACAGGTGAAAAAACAACCAATTTTATCAGCACTATAACAGCATCTTACAGCAAAAATATTACTGATGAATTTTTGATGCCGATGATAAACAGTAACCTTGCAGATACGGTAATTGAAGAAGGTGATGCGGTACTTTGCTTTAATTTTCGCACGGACAGGTGCCGGGAAATAACAGAAGTACTTTCACAAACCGATATGCCGGATATGGGTATGCATACCCTGCCTTTGCATTTTACCACGATGACGATGTATGACCATAGTTTTAAAAATATTGATGTAATTTTTGAAAAAGACGATCTTAAAAATACCCTTGGAGAAATACTGGCCCGGCAAGGCAAAACGCAGTTGCGCATAGCTGAAACAGAAAAATATCCGCATGTAAGTTTCTTTTTTAGCGGGGGCAGAGAAACAGCTTTTGAAGGAGAAAAAAGATTAATGATTCCCTCTCCAAAAGTGGCCACTTACGATCTGCAACCGCAGATGAGCGCTTATGAGGTAACGGATAAAGTAATAAATGAAATTAATACAAATAAGCCCGATTTTATTTGCCTGAACTTTGCCAATGCAGACATGGTGGGCCATACAGGCGTATGGGATGCAGTTATAAAAGCTGTGGAAACGGTAGATACCTGCGTATCAAAAGTTGTACCGGCGGCTCTTGCGCAGGACTATACCATTTTTATTTTAGCTGATCATGGCAATGCTGATTATGAAATTAATGAAGATGGTACGCCTAATACTGCACACACTTTAAACCTTGTTCCATTTTTTATAATTGACAAAGAATGGAAGGGTGCTGTTTCTCCCGGTAAATTAGGCGATATTGCACCTACCATTTTAAAAATGATGAACCTTCCCATTCCGGCAGAAATGACCGGTAATATATTAATTTAAATTTTTTATACATGCGCACTTTTTTAAAACGTTTTGTGATTATTATTTTAGTGTTGCTGTTGCTTGTTCAATTTTACCCAAAAGGCAATAATAACATTTCAGCATCTTTATCTGCAAATGATATCAGCACTAAATATGCTGTTACTTCTGATGTACAACTAATTTTAAAAACAAGTTGCTACGATTGCCACAGTAATAACACTGTTTACCCATGGTATTCAAAAGTGCAACCCGTGGCATGGTGGTTAAACGATGATATTAAAGATGCGAAAAAGGAGTTGAATTTTTCTGAATTTGCTACTTATTCCGCAAGAAAGCAATTTCGTAAACTGAAGGAGATGAATGATGAAGTAAAGGGTGGCGATATGCCGCTACCATCTTATACCTTCATACACGGGTATGCAAAACTGAATGATAATCAAAAATTATTGCTTACAAGCTGGATAACCACAATACAGGATAGTTTAAAAGCACATTACCCTATGGACAGCCTCATTTCGCAGAAAAAGCCTGTTTAATTATAAGATTAACAGCTAAATCTGGAAAGCTGATGTGCTAAAAACCGCCGCTTGTTAAAATTGCGGCTTTTTTTTTGGCAGTGCAGCAGGATGTAACAGAAAATTGCCTATATTTATTGGGATTAAATCTACCAATTATGACCGAAGAGCAAATGCTTGCCGGAACTATAAAAAACAATGCTTCTGCACAGGAAGCTTTGTATAACCGATTCAGTCCCCGGATGCTTGGAGTGTGTTATCGTTTTGCAAAAAACAGGGAAGATGCAGAAGACATGCTGCAGGAAGGATTTATAAAAGTGTTTACTCAATTACACCAATACCGGGGCGAAGGTGCACTTGAGGGCTGGATAAGACGTATTGTTGTACACACCTGCATCAACATTTTGAAAAAGAATAAAAAATTTGCAGATAGTGTAGATATTATTCATGCCAACACCGTTTATATAAAAGAAGATTTTATTCCTTCTATTATGCAGGCCAAGCAGGTGGTGGAGTGCATAAGGATTTTACCTCTGGGGTACAGAACTGTTTTAAATCTTTATGCCATTGAAGGTTTTTCTCACAGGGAAATTGGCTACCTGCTGGAAATAGAGGAAAGTACCAGCCGCAGCCAATATACAAGGGCCAAAGCGATGCTGGAAGAAATATTAGTGAAGAAAAAGATAATACAAAAACCCCACGGAAAAAATGCTTTGGGTAAAACAGTGGCTTTAAGATAATTACAAACAGGAGCATTAAATCTCCGGAGATGGTTTACCAATAACTACTAAAGCTTTTTGTGAAAGATGGAAAATAATTTTTACACTGATGATTTTGAAAGTTTTTTGAAAGATACTACAGATAATTTCAGATTGTATCCTTCAAAGAAACTATGGCATAGCCTGTACAACGATTTACATCCGGGCCGCAGATGGCCTTCACTGGCAGTTTGTCTTCTGCTGATTTGTGCTGTGCTGTTTATTGGTATATCCAATAACAATTCTATCAATAATATCAGCAGGCATATTGCTTCTGAAAATATATTGCAAAAAAATAAAAACTACAGTGCTGACCGTAATATTACCGCATATAAAGAGAATGTAAATATTGTAGCCGGTAATTCTTTTACTCATCAATCCAATATTAAAATCCCTGCTGTTTCTACCAATAATTTAATTAAAAATAACAACCCCCAAAATTTATTTATCCCAACTTTATCAGCTCAGGCACTGGGTAATAAAGAAACAGCATCAAACCAACGTTTAAGTATTTTTAAAGTACCTGTAATGCTGAACCAGCCTGAATTTGCTGTAAGCCTGAATGTTAAAGGGCCAGGTAGTATGAAAGTAAATAATAATAGTGAAGAAGCTGTAATTAAAAAATATACTCCATATCAATCATTAATAAAAACTACTAAATTAATTGCTGCTGATACAAAAGATGCAGCTAAAATAAATGCAGAGGATAGATCGTGGATGGAAGATTACGCATTTCATAATAAAGCTGCTGTAAACAAATGGAAAAAAAATGCAGTTTTTCAATATTACCTTACACCTTCAGCAGGGTTTAGAAAATTATACAAAAACAATGAGCTTCTATCCGCTGCTGCTGTTAATAATGGATTGCTTGTAACTAATACTACCAACACACTCACTTTAAAAGATAAAATTACCCAGTCTTCAGCTATCAATATTGAAACCGGCGGAATGGTTTTGTACAGTGTTTCAAAAAAGATAAGACTAAAAAGCGGTCTGCAGTTTAATTATACCAGTTACAATGTAGATGCTAATGAACTTCAACATCCAAACCAAACCAATCTTTTACTAAATGATTTAATTACGGGTAATGCATTTTTATCGCCACGTATTTCATTTTATGCTAACAGCATCAGTGATGAAAATAAAAAGAAACTTAAAAATAATACTTTACAATTATCAATACCCATTGGCGCAGACTATAAACTGGCAGGGAAAAATAATTTGAAATGGTATGCCGGCGCAACTTTACAACCTACCTTTATTGCAGGTGGCCATCTGTATGCATTATCTGCAGATGAAAAAAATTATGTAGAAGATAAATCACTCTTACGCCAATGGAATATGAATGCTTCGGTAGAAACTTTCTTAAGCTATAAAACTATTAACGGGGTAATTATAAGTGCAGGCCCTCAATTAAGATATCAATTATTTTCTACCTACGATAAAAGATTTACTTACACAGAAAAGCTGTATAACCTTGGGGTAAGATTAGGCATTACTACAAATTTTTAACAGCACTACAAAAGTATAGACGTAACAAAAAAAATTGTTGCGTTTTTTTGTACCCAATTTTTAATTGCAATCATATTACTGCTAATTTTGAGGTTATGAACAGGATAATCTTTTACGGTATCTGCATGGTCGGTTTCTTTAGCTGCACAAATAAAAAACATAATGCAGAAGCAGCAATAAACGATATTCCTTCGCAGGAAACCAGTACAAAATTTTTTCCGGTAACGAATTTCATTAAAGGACAAATATTAGAAATTAAAAAGAATGGCGCCAATCCTCTAAAAATAACAACAGTAAAGCAGCATTCAGATTCTGCGTGGATAAAGATGGAAGATTTGCAAACTGAACTTTCTGCTTTTTTACAACCCGTAATTGATACCGGCAATTTAACTGCAATGTTTTCTGAAAAAAAATTTTTAGATCAGACTTTAGATGCATATACATTTACTTATGACCCCATAAATATATTACCAGACAGTATGGAATTGCTGCATTGGGATGTATATGTAAACCCCGCCGACGGAAAAATAAAAAGAATATATATGGTTAAGAAAGCAGATTCTGCCTCGGTGCAGCAACTTACCTGGCAAGCGGGCAAATGGGGTAAAATTGTAACTTTAAAAAATACGGCAGGCGGCAATACCACTGTAGCAAAAGAACAAATGATAATATGGAATTTCTAAAATAAAATGACCCACGAAGAATTTTTAAAAATTGCTTCAGGCATACCTTCTGCACCGGGTATTTATAAATACTACGATGCGGCCAGGCAATTGGTTTACGTAGGCAAAGCAAAACATTTAAGAAAAAGAGTAAGCAGTTATTTTGTAAAAACATTCACTAATTACAAAACTGCAGAGCTCGTTCGCCGCATACATAAAATAGAGTTTACGATTGTAAACAGCGAACAGGATGCTTTCTTACTGGAAAACTCATTGATAAAAGAATACCAGCCGCTTTTTAATATTAATTTAAAAGACGATAAAACTTACCCATACATTGTTGTAAAAAATGAACCCTTTCCGAGGGTATTTTTTACCAGAAAAAAAATAAATGACGGCTCCCAGTATTTTGGGCCTTATACTTCTGTAGCCAGGGTTAGGGATTTGCTTGATTTTATAAAACAAAATATTCAATTGCGCAACTGCAGGTTAAATTTATCTGCTCCCAATATTAATAAAAAAAAATATAAAGTGTGCCTTGAATATCATTTGGGCAACTGCAAAGGCCCTTGCGAAGGGCTGCAAACAGCAGAAGATTATCATGAAGGCATTCAGCAATTAAAAAATCTTTTAAAAG
>JANLQE010000277.1:0-4626 GCA_031367625.1 Bacteroidota bacterium | reverse complement strand
CCCACTCAGCGAAAATGCTTTATTGCTTTCGTATGGTAATACAATTAATATCACCATCAACGAAAAAATAATTGCTTTGTATAAAACACTTGCGGCAAAACCTTTTCGGGGCTTTGTAGAAGCTGTTCCTGCCTATGCGTCCCTGGCAGTTTTTTATGATGCTATTTTTATAAAGAGCAATCAACCAAATATAACTTCTGCATTTGAGTTTGTAAAAAAATATGTAATCGAACTTGAAGAGGTAATAAATGAAGCAACATCCAATACAAGAAATAAAATAATTCCTATCCCGGTTTATTATAATGGCGAAGACCTGTCTCATGTTGCCGCAGTTCATCAGTTAACTGTTGAAGAAGTTATAAAAATTCATACATCAGTTAACTACCGTGTTTTTATGACGGGCTTTTTACCGGGCTTTGCATACATGGGTACTGTTGATGAAAAAATAATCACACCAAGAAAAGATAAGCCCCGGCTGCATGTTGCTGCCGGCAGTGTTGGCATTGCAGGTGCACAAACCGGAATTTACCCAATGGATTCTCCAGGCGGCTGGCAGCTTATTGGCACAACTGCCTTATCCATTTTTGATAAAAATAAAACAGATCCCTGTTTATTAAAAGCCGGTGATGAAGTGCAGTTTGTTTCTATTGATAAAAATGAATTTGAAAAATTGAATGAGCATTAAAATTATCAAACCAGGCATTTGTTCCACTGTTCAGGATATGGGAAGAACTGGCTACCGCTCTTTGGGTATTGGCCCCGGTGGGGTGATGGATTTTTTTTCTGCGGCTGTTGCCAATTATTTAGTGGGTAATGATGAAAATCAACCCGTTATTGAAATGCACTTTCCTGCGGCAGAAATTTTATTTCAGACAGATGCATTGATAAGCATTGCCGGTGCAAATTTTGAGGCTTATATTAATGATACAGTTATCGAATTGCATCAGCCCTGTTTTATACAAGCTGGTGCTGTTTTATCTTTTAAAAAAAATATATCCGGGGCAAGAACTTACCTGGCAATAAATGGAGGGATGGAAGCCGAAAACTGGCTGGGCAGTTTTAGCACAAATGCAAAAATAAAAGCAGGGGGATTTAAAGGCAGGCTTTTACAAAAAGAAGATATTATTAAAATACGTTCGGCCACTGTTGAAAAAAATAATAAAAAAATTACCGTTTCTCCTGCTGTTATTAATTCCGTTTATAATAACCCAAACAGCATCCGTTGCATTGCCGGGCCGGAATGGAATTTAATCAGTGCATCAACTGAAAATATTTTTTTAGCATCAGCTTTTACCATCACTAATCAATCGGACAGGATGGGTTACCGGTTATCTGGTGAAAGTCTTTCCTTAAAAAAATCAACAGAATTAATTTCTTCCCCGGTTGTTTTTGGCAGCATACAATTATTACCCAACGGGCAATTGATTGTTTTAATGGCCGATCATCAAACCACCGGCGGCTACCCCAGGATGGCAACTGTTATTGCTGCTGATTTACCAAAACTGGCGCAATTACCGGTGAATGCGAAAATTAATTTCAAACTAATTTCAGCAGAACAAGCAGAAGAAAGATTAATTTCCCTTCATCAAACATTAACCGAAATAAAAACCGGATGCCAAAAATTTTATGATAAGCATTGATCTCAATTGCGATATGGGAGAAGGCATCGGTAATGAAGAATTGCTTATGCCTTTTATCAGCAGTGCAAATATTGCCTGTGGCTATCATGCCGGTGATGCGGAAGAAATAAAACGGGTAGTTGATCTTTGTCTGAAATATAATGTCGCCATCGGGGCTCATCCTTCTTTCCCCGATAAAGAAAATTTTGGCAGAAAAGAAATGTATTTACCCAATGAGGAAATATATCAACTCGTAAAAAAGCAAATAGCAATATTGAATACCATCACTGTTGCTGCAGGCGCAACACTGCATCATGTAAAGCCTCACGGCGCATTGTATAATATGGCAACAAAAGATGCAGCGTTAGCTAATGCAATTGTAAGCGCAGTAAAAGATGTAAATGCCGGATTGATTTTTTATGGATTATCCGGCTCGGTAATGATTGATGAAGCAAATAAAATTGGCTTGCAAACAGCCAATGAAGTTTTTGCAGACAGAACATATCAACCGGATGGCTCCTTAACCCCAAGAGCTAATACCAATGCATTAATTACTGATGCAGCAACAGCAATACAACAGGTGATGCAAATGATAGAGTCAAAAAAAATTACCACAGCAAACGGAGAAACTATTTCAATAAAAGCCGATACGGTTTGTATTCATGGCGATGGTAAACATGCAGTAGAATTTGCAAAAAAAATACATCGCAGTTTACATCAGGCAGGCATCACCATACAAAAAATTAAACATTGAAAAACACTTCAAAGTATTCAGGCGCTTTTCTGGGAGCAGCTTTTTTAATGGCCACATCTGCCATTGGGCCGGGGTTTATTACACAAACCACAAAATTCACCAACGAGTTGCTGGCAAGTTTTGGTTTTGTAATTCTCATTTCTTTATTGCTGGATATTGGGGCACAATTAAATATCTGGCGTATTATCGGGGTATCAAAATTGTATGCACCCGATCTGGCCAATAAAGTTTTTCCGGGCGCAGGAATTTTTTTAACCACCCTTATTGTGATTGGTTCATTTGCATTTAATATTGCCAATGTTGCAGGTGCCGGGTTGGGTTTAAATGTACTAACAGGTTGCAGTGTGGAAGTGGGTGCAATAATAAGTGGCAGCATTGCCATCATCATTTTTTTAATTAAAGAAGCAGGGAAAGCCATGGATTGGTTCGCCAAAATTTTAGGCTTTGTTATGATTGGCCTAACGCTTTACATCGCCATACAATCACATCCACCGGTAGCAGAAGCATTGCATAAAACTTTTTTTCCTGATATAATTAATGAAACAATCATATTAACCGTTGTTGGCGGTACTGTTGGTGGCTACATAAGTTTTGCTGGCATACACCGGTTATTGGATGCAGGTATTTCCGGCCCGGCATCATTATCAAAAATTTCAAAGAGTTCTGTAACGGGCATTATCATTACCTCTGTTATGAGAACTATACTTTTTTTGGCGGCACTGGGCGTGGTGGTTCATCATGTAGCATTGGATGCAAACAATCCTGCAGCTACCGTATTTGAAACGGTGGCGGGTAAATTCGGTTATCGTTTGTTTGGATTAATTTTATGGAGCGCTGCCATTACTTCTGTTGTTGGCTCTGCTTTTACATCTGTTTCTTTTTTAAAAGCCATCAATGATTCAGCGCAAAAAAATACACGGGCTTATACCATTGGATTTATATTACTTTCCACAATCATCTTTTTAATTATTGGCAAACCTGTTCCGCTGTTGATATTTGGCGGAGCAATTAATGGATTGATTTTACCCATTGCTTTGGCAATTATTTTAGTGGCGGTACTTAAGAAAAAAATTATTGCAGAATACCGCCATCCCGCCTGGATGAGTGTTGCCGGGTGGTTGGTGGTTGCGGTAATGTCGTGGTTGAGTGTAAAAGCTATCATTGATTTTATGAAACAGGTTTAATTATTTTTGAGCAATAATACAAGCGTATGATTTTAGTTACCGGTGGGGCAGGTTTGCTGGGTGCAGCATTAATTACACAATTGCTTGATCAGGGAAAAATGGTGAAGGCTATTTACAATAAAACATTACTGCCGGATTTTGGGAATCAAAATTTAATACAGGTACAGGCCGATATACTTGATGTGGTGGCACTTGAAAATTGTATGCAGGGCGTAACAGAAATATATCATTGCGCCGGACTGGTTTCATTTTTGCCTGGCGATGAAGAAATACTATTTAAAATAAATGTAGAGGGCACAGCCAATATTGTAAACGCAGCACTTGGCGCAGGTGTAAAAAAAATGGTGCATGTTAGCTCCGTAGCGGCATTGGGCCGCATAAGAGAAGACGAAGTTATAAATGAACACATGCAATGGTCTCCGGCTACCAGCAACAGCAAATACGGCCACAGCAAATACCTGGGCGAAATGGAAATTTGGCGTGGCATAGCAGAAGGGTTGAATGCTGTTGTGGTAAACCCGGTAATTATTCTTGGCCCGGCAAACTGGGAAGAAGGCTCTACAAAAATTTTTAAATCTGTGTATGAAGAGTTTCCCTGGTACACAGATGGCACTACGGGCTTTGTAGATACAAGAGATGTGGCTGCAGCAATGATTGCATTAATGGAAAGCGATATATCAGGCGAAAGGTTTATTGTAAGTGCAGAAAATGCCACTTATCAATCGGTATTTAATATGATTGCGAAAGCATTTAATAAAAAACCACCGCATAAAAAAGTAACCCCCTTGCTTGCAAAACTGGTGTGGCGGATGCAGGCATTAAAAGCAAGGTTTACCGGCAAGATACCTCTCATTACAAAAGAAACTGCCGCAACTGCATTAGCCAATGTAAATTTTGATAATAGTAAGCTGCTTAAATTTTTACCCGGGTTTAAATATCATACGTTAGAAGAAACTATTGCTTATACCTGCAAAGCATTGCAACAAAAAATTAACAGCTAATAGTTTATTTTCGGCTTTTAAAAATCTGATACATGAAAATACTGATGACTTTTTTATCGCTGTTGTTT
>JANLQE010000264.1:0-22948 GCA_031367625.1 Bacteroidota bacterium | reverse complement strand
AATAAGCTGTAATGATTGTTTGCTTTGCCCATTGTTGGTTACGGCCATTAATTTTTTAGATGGGCTAACGGCAATGTTCAGGGGCAAATCGCCCAATGGCAAACTGGTGCCTGCCGGGGATAATTTCCAGCCATTGGGAAGCGTAATATTTTTTTGTGCAGCAGCACTGAAAAATACTAAGGATAAAAAAATGCTTATAGTAAAAGTTGAGATTTTCTTCATAAAAAAAGTATTAAATAAAAGTACAGCTAATTACTGTGTAAAAAAGAAATGCAAAATGGTATTATCGTTATCATGCAAATAAGCAGAAATAAAAATGCCATCCCAATATGAGATGGCATTTATTATTTTGTATTTTCTTCTTATTTAAAATCAGTATCGCTTACACCCTGGTTAAATTTAATATCTTTAATTTTTATGGTAAATACCTGTTCGCCGGCGTTACGGATAATTTCGTAAGGCATCATCAGGCTGCCTGCTTTTCGGTAATCTGCATAAGTTATAACTTCTGTTACTTCTGCTCCTGAAGCCTTGCTGGTATTATCTTCCTGTAATAACAAACCTGTTTTAGCAGAGTATTGCTGTACAGAAACCTTGCCGCTTGGCATAACAACTTTCAGGCGGTAAGTAGGCTCAGCATTTACGGTACCCGAACCGAGGTAGTCTAATTTATAATCGGCAGAAGCATAATTTAACTGTGGTATTACGCCCTTATCATCCTGCGCTTCTTTAATTTCTAACAGGCTAAGGTCTTTCTTTTGCGGGCCCTGTTGCTGGTAGCCGTTAAAGCCATCAAACACGCTTTTGAATACTGTCATTTCGCCCATTTTTAATTCGGTCAGTTGTTTATTTGGGCTTTGCCTTTTATCAACCCCTTCAAAAGAACGGCCCATCATTTCTAAAGAAATAGCAGAACTCATGCTGGTAATTTTTTTCAATTCTTCTTTACCACCAATGGCTTTCAGGTAATCTTCTACAATAGAATAAGCAGAAATTTTATCGGTTGTTTTTGGCGTTTCAGCGGTCTTTGTGTCTTTAGGCTGATCTATAACCGGCTCTGCATATTTATCATATTTTTTAATGGGATAACCAAGCCTGGCAAGGTTTGGTAATATTTTAGCGCCATTGCCCACCATTACAATGCGGCTATTGCTTTCGTTGAAATATTTTTTTGAAGCTTTCTGCACATCAGCTATAGTAAGGCTGTTTATCTTTTGTAAAAAAGTACGGTAAAAATCTTTCGGCAAATTATTAATCAAAATATTACTGGCAAAAGTGGCGCTGCGTGCCGGGTCTTCCATACCAAGTGCAAAGGAGCCGTTGTATTTTGCTTTGGCATTAGTTAGATCTTCTGCTGATATTTTACCATCTCTCATGTTCAGTATTTCATGTATCATTTCTGCTACGGCGCTGTCTGCTTTATCAGTACGCACCGCTGCATTTGCTTTAAACAAACTTTGAAAACGGCCACTGCCCACAGAAGAATAACTGCCATAAGTAAAGCCATGTTTTTCTCTAAGGTTCATAAATAATTTTGCATCTGCACCACCACCTAAAATCTGGTTGGCCATTAGTAATGCATGATAGTCTGACCCGTTCATTGGGTTGCTGATAAGGTTGCCTGCGCTCATTTCTGCCTGCACCGCTGTAGGTACATCCACAAAATCTATTTCTGTTTTATCGGGATTAGGCGCATCGGCAATGACGGGGAGGGTTAATTTTTTCCCTGTCCACGTACCCAGGTATTTTACGGCAATAGCTTTTGCTGCTTCCGGCGTAATATCACCCACAAAAGTTAAATAACTGCGGGAAGGGGTAATGTAGTTGTGATAAGCGTCCATCACATCCTGAAGCGAAACAGATTTTACTGTTTCTTCAGTTTCAAACTCACCATTTGCCGTGTGTTTGCCATAATTTAAAGCTGTAGAAACACGGGCAGCAATTGCCGTTGCACTTCTTTCAGTATTTTTTAAACCGGTAATGGTTTGTTGTTTCAGTTTATCCAGAGCGTCCTGCGGAAAGGAAGGGTTTCTTAATCCATCGGCCATTAAACCAAATGCTTTATCAAAATAACGGGTAAGTGCAGACGCAGATGCACCGCCGGAAAAAAGGTTCACATTTGCTCCCATTAAATCAACTGCTTCATCATACTGTGCTTTGGTCATGCTCTTTGTACCTTCTCCCAGCATCTGACCCATAAGAGTCATTACGCCTGCTTTATCGCCTTCTTTTATGGGGCCTGCATCTATAGTTAACGATGCAGCTACTTTGGGGAATTTATGATTTTCTACCACCAGTACAGTCATACCATTTGGCAGGTTGTAAATTACCGGGTCTTTTATGGCGATAGAAGGCGCCGGGCCGGCTGGCGGTTTTTTTGTGCGGTCTATTTTTACCTGTGCAATAGACATTTGAAATGCCAAAGCGCCAAGAGCTATTAATAATATTTTTTTCATTTGTAATTTTTTTAAAAGATAAATCTAAACAGGATACAATTATTTTTTTGGCAGGTAGTAAACCACCACACGCTGATTTTTATTTAAATATTTTTTTGCAATATTCTGAATATCCTGCCTGGTTATTTTCCTCAACTCATCCAGTTCTGTATTAATGTTATTGGTATTGTGATAAAAAATATAACCATCAGCCAGGTTTTCTGCTACGCCCAGCATCCTGGTATTTGCACCTATATAATTATTTTCAAATTGGTTCTGCAGTTTTGTAAATTCTTTTTCGCTTATCAATTCGTTCTGTAGTTTCACTACTTCATCATCCATATCTTTCAGCAAGGTATCTAATGAAGTTCCGTTGTTTGGTAAAGCGTAAGTAATGTAAGCTCCATAATCTTCCAACGCATAATTAAAAGAACCTACCTGCAGGGAATTCTTTTTTGTATCTACCATTTTGGTGTACATGCGGCTGCTGTTTCCCTGGCTTAAAACTGCGGAAGCCATTTCCAGTATTTTAGATTCTTTACCCGTCATACCAGGCGTGCGGTAAGCAGCCATTATTGCCGGTATCTGAATATTGCTGTCGTAAGCCGTATCTATAATTTCTTTTGTAATGGGTGCTTCAGTAAATTTTGTTTTTATTGGTGCAGGGCCAGATGGTATTTCAGCAAAATAACTTTCTACGAGTTGCTTTGTTTTATTTACATCTATATCTCCGGCTATGGTTAATACCGAGTTGGCAGGGATATAATATTTTTTATTGAAATCTAAAAATTCTTTTAATGTAGAAGCATCCAGATCCTGCATACTGCCGATGGGCACCCAGTTATAAGGATGTTTTACAAAAAGGCGTTTCATAACTTCTGTAAGAAAATTTCCGTAAGGCTGATTATCTACCCTTAGCCTTTTTTCTTCTTTTACTACTTCGTTTTGGGTTTTTACACCTATTTCATTTATCACCGGGTGAAACATTCTTTCACTCTCCAGCCAAAGGCCTGTGGCTAACTGGTTAGATGGAAATACTTCGTAATAAAAAGTACGGTCCTGTGTAGTGTTTGCATTATTTTGGCCGCCATTGCTGCTCACAATTTTCATAAATTCTCCACGCTTTATATTGTCGGATCCTTCAAACAACAAATGCTCAAAAAAGTGGGCGAAGCCTGTACGGTTGGGCTGTTCATCTTTACTGCCCACATGGTACATTACAGATACTGCAACAACCGGGGCAGTTTTATCCTGGTGCAATATTACATGCAGTCCATTTTTAAGGTTGTATTCGGTAAAGGCTATCTTTTGCGCCGTTGCACAAAACCCGGTAGCCATCAAAGAAAAATACAGGAAACTTTTTTTCATATATAAGTATTAAGGCAGCAAATGTATAGGCTAAATACCGCATGGTAAAATCAATTTTTTAAATAATGATAAGTGGTTATTTTCCTTTCTGTAAAGGTTGCTATAATATTTTTTTGGTAACAGGCGTAAACATTCACAGCAGTTTGTATCTTTCAAAAAAAATACTCATGGCAGCAAAAGATAATTTTATACAGGCAATTAATACTGGCTATACTTTTAAGGGAGATGCAGTGCAGATTGGGGTAGCCATGCTGGATGGCGAAGTAGTACCCGGCGCCAGTATTAACCTTCCGTTAAAAACCATGAACCGCCATGGGCTTATTGCAGGCGCTACCGGTACGGGTAAAACAAAAACGCTGCAGATGATAAGCGAATACCTGAGCGATGCCAGTGTGCCGGTATTGTTGCTGGATATTAAAGGCGACCTCAGTGGCATTGCTACTATTGGCGGCAGTAATGATAAGATTGTGGAGAGGTATCAAAAGCTGAATATGACTTATACCCCGGCTCAGTTTCCGGCAGAACTGCTTTCTCTTTCCGGCAAAAACGGGGTGCATTTAAGGGCAACAGTCAGCGAATTTGGCCCTGTACTTTTAAGCAAAATTTTAGGCTTAAATGATACACAGGGTGGTGTGGTTGCATTGATCTTTAAATATTGTGATGATAACAAAATGCCTTTGCTGGACTTAAAAGATTTTGTAAAAGTGCTTCAATACATTGGCGATGAGGGTAAGGCAGAGATTGAAAAACTGTATGGCAAAATATCTACCACAAGTACGGGAACTATATTAAGAAAAGTAATAGAACTGCAGCAGCAGGGTGCCGATATTTTTTTTGGTGAAAAAAGTTTTGAGGTAGATGACCTTATGCGGATAAGTGATGATGGCAGGGGCATGATAAGTATTTTGCGGGTGAGCGATCTGCAGGATAAACCCAAACTTTTTTCAAGCTTTATGTTGCAGATGCTGGCGGAATTATACGCCACCTGCCCCGAAGAAGGGGATCTTGATAAACCAAAGCTCATCATGTTTATTGATGAGGCGCACCTGATTTTTCAGGAGGCCAGTTCCGAACTGGTGCAGCAGATAGAAACCATTATAAAACTGATCCGCAGCAAAGGCATTGGTATTTTCTTTTGTACCCAAAACCCGATGGATATACCGGCAAGTGTACTTGGACAATTAGGGCTTAAAGTTCAACATGCGCTAAGGGCTTTTACGGCAGCGGATAGAAAAGTGATAAAGCAAACGGCTGATAATTATCCTGAAACAACTTTTTACAAAACCGAAGATCTGATAACCCAACTGGGAATAGGCGAGGCATTGATAACGATGCTGAATGAAAAAGGAATTCCCACCCCACTGGCACATACCATGTTGTGTACCCCAAGAAGCAGAATGGATGTGTTGACGGATGGTGAGGTGGCAGGCATTAATGTTAAAAGCAAGCTGGTAGCCAAATACGGCCAGGATATAGACAGCAACAGCGCCTACGAAATACTTACTGCAAAATTGCAGGAAGCCGCTGATAGAAATTCACCTGTAGCCGCCGATGCCAAAAAAGGGATAAAAGAAGAACCTTCCATGCTGGAAAAAGTAGCCGGTAATACTATTGTAAAAAGCATGCTTCGTACAGCCGGTACCGGTATTGTTCGTGGTCTGCTGGGCGCTTTAGGCCTCGGCGGTAGAAGCAGTGCAAAAAAATCGGGCTGGTTTTAGCCGGGTAGTATTTTTCGATATAATCCATTTTGAATACTTACCAATTTGCCTTTGTATTTTTGCAGCATGAATAAATTATTACCTGTCTATAAGCACCGCTTTGGGCCGGTGGTTGTGGTGGTCCTTTTAGTGGCAAGTATCAGTTTTGTTACAAGGCTTATTTTATTTCTTTATAGCTGGCGCAATTTAGAACTGAATCCACTGAGTTTTACCGGCATTTTTATCATCGGATTTTTTTACGATATTGTAGTTGCGTCCTTCTTTGCTATACCGGTTGCTTTGTATTGCTGGCTGATGAAGGATAGCTGGTATCAAAAAAGATGGAGCCGTATTCCATTGTTTATTCTGTTTGCTATCATCACTTTAATATTAGTTATAAATGCAGGCGCAGAAATTGCTTTTTGGGATGAGTTTAATGTGCGCTTTAATTTTATTGCTGTAGATTATTTAATTTATACTACCGAAGTAATTGGCAATATCAGGGAGTCGTACAATATACCGTTGATTTTTTCCGGGGTATTTTTATTGGTGCTGGTATTATTGTTTTTGGTCAGAAAAAAAATCGCCGCTTCTCAATTAGTAAGTATGCGCTTTGCAAAGCGCAGCATTTTCTTTTTAATATTTATGGCTGTTACTGCAGCAGGTTATTTTTTTGTAAATAACCGTTTTAAAAATATCAGCAGCAACAATTATGTAAATGAACTGGGTGGCAATGGCATCTACGAATTTGGCGCTGCATTCTGGCATAATGAAATTGATTATCAAAAATTTTATGCAGTAAATGATAACAAAAAGAATTTTGAAATACTCAGGCAAATGCTGCAGCAGCCTAACGCAGTATTTACCGGGGATTCGTTGAGCATTGAAAGAAAAATTACCAGCGACAGCCCCGAACATAAATGGAATATAGTGCTCATAAGTGTAGAGAGCCTCAGCGGCGATTATTTAAAATATTTTGGCAACGATCAAAACATCACGCCTTTTTTAGATTCTTTAATTCCACACAGCTTATTTTTTAATAATTTTTATGCTTCGGGTACACGTACCGTTAGAGGCCTGGAAGCATTATCATTAGCCATACCTCCCACGCCGGGCCAGTCTATAGTACGCAGGCCCAATAATGAAGATATGTTTACCATGGGTAACATTTTAAAAGAAAAAAATTACGATGTAAAATACATTTACGGCGGTAACAGCTTTTTTGATAACATGGGCTATTTTTTTAGCCACAATGGTTACCAGGTGATAGATAAAAGGGATATTCCCGCCGGTAGAATTCATCATGAAACTGCCTGGGGTGTGGCAGATGAAGATGCTTTTTCCATAGCCATTGATGAGTGTGATAAAAGTTATCAAATGGGCAAATCTTTTTTTAATCATATCATGACGGTGAGTAACCACCGGCCTTATACTTATCCCGATGGCCGAATTGATATTCCTTCTGCAACGCAAAGTACAGAAGGTGCCGTAAAATATACAGATTATGCCATCAACAAATTTTTAATAGATGCCAAACAAAAACCCTGGTTTAATAATACATTGTTTGTGATAGTAGCAGACCATTGCAGCCATAGTGCCGGCAAAACTGATTTGCCCGTAAACCGGTATCATATCCCCTGCTTTATTTATGCGCCTGTACTTATAAAGCCTTTTATGCAAACAAGATTTACCAGCCAGATAGACCTGGCCCCAACTTTACTGGGATTAATGAATCTGAATTATACAAGCAAATTCATGGGGTATGATATTAACAAAACCCCGGTTGCTGATGATCGTCTTTTTATAAGCACTTACCAGGATATGGGTTATGTAAAAAATGATACATTGGTTATACTGTCACCACAAAAAAAGATTACCCTGTTTAAAATTGATTTTAAAACGGGCGCTACAGCTAAAATAAATATGTCGGAGACTTTAAAAGATGAGGCTATTGCCTGGTACCAGAGCGCCAGCTATTTATTTAATTCATCAGGGTATAAAAAATAATAATGATTCCATTTACATTATTATGCCTTATTGCAATGGGAGCCAATAAACAGGTCTGATAAAGCCGGCACCTTACTAAAGGGTAAAGCGGCTGAATTTTACAGGTTATTTTTTCTCCAAACTCTCCACAATCTTTTCCGATAAGGCTTCTTTTCTTTTTCGCCTCCTCAGCCATATTTCTCCTTTATGGCGGGTAGGCACTTCATCTCCCAGCAATTTTCCCCATGGTTTCATTTCGGGCAGGCGGTCAAAAATAATTTTTAATATGGCTACAAAAGGAATGGATAAAAACATGCCTGCAACCCCCCACAAAGCACCACCAAACAGTACCACTACAATAGAAAAAAATGCATTTATTTTTACCCTTGACGATACCAGGAAAGGCACTAAAAAATTATTATCAATAAATTGTATCAGCGCATACGCACCTATGATACCTAACTGTGTAGAAAAACCATCTTTGGTTACGGATGCAATTATTACCGGTAAAGCAATGGCTACAATACCGCCGATATAAGGAAGCATATTAAGTAAAGCACCTATCACACCTAACAGCACCGCATACTCTACACCCAGCAACAGCAACGCCACCGTATTCATCACCGCCACTACCAGCGCTTCCAGCAACAGGCCTACCATATAACTTTGTATGGCAGATTTTGTTTCGCCCAATACTTCAGAAACCTTGTCTGTATTTTCTTCTGCAAATACTTCGTGAAAAAAATTAATGATCAGTGGTTTATAAAATAATAAAAGGATTACATAAATAGGCACTAAAAAAATGAGTACGATGGTACCCAATGCACTCCCCAGGGTTTGCCCCAGCAATGACTGGCTGTCGTTTAAAGTATCATTAATTATTTTCTGCTGTTTTGCAATGGGCAAATTTATTTTGGAGGCTACCCAATGCTGCAGTTGAGAAAAATGTTCGTTGAATTTCAGTTTCAGTTGGGGCAGGTTATCGCCAAAATTGATTATCTGCGAAGAAATAAAATAGAGGATACCGCCAATGATAATAATGGCAACGGATAAAGAAATTGCGATAGCCAATATTTTTTTTATTCCTTTATTCTGTAATTTATTTACAAGCGGATTCAATAAAATAGCAATGATGAGCGAAAAGGCAACGGGCGCCAATATCTCTTTTAAATTAAACAGGGAATAGCTGATGAGCACCAGGCCAAAAATGATTACTGTACTTTTCAGGTAAAAAGGATATTGTTTAATGGGTAATTTCATTTGTTAAGCAATAGTTTAAATAAATTAATAACACAGTTTGCATATATACTAAGCAATGTTACTGATAATGTGCCTAAAAACAGGGCAGGTTATTCATTTTACTGCAGCAATTTTAAATTTAGAACTGCCTTTACGTCATTTTCAACGAAATTGCACCGAATTTGTTACAATCAGATATACCTGATTCAATTATTATAATTATCTGCAATGAAAATTTTATTACATTATTTAAAGCCCCACAAATGGCTGGTGATATTTACGCTTTTAATGGCGGGTATCAACATAGGTTTTTCTTTGGTTGATCCCATACTTTTAGGAAAATTAGTTTCACTTGCCGGTGACCATCAGGCTGCTGCAAATGGATTTAACCGGGATAGTTTTTTCTGGAGTTTTGAAACCATCACAAGAAAAGGAAAACCCTATCTGCAGTTAGGTGTGTTTTATATTTTATTATTTTCTATTTCTGTAGCCATGGTAAGCCGCATTGCGAAAGCTTTTCAGGATTATTTTTTAAATGTAGTAATTCAAAAGTTTGGCGCCAGGGTTTTTACAGATGGACTGCAACATGCCATGAAATTACCTTACCAGCAGTTTGAAGATCAGCGTAGCGGCGAAACTTTATCTATCCTTACCAAGGTAAGATCGGATGTAGAAAAGTTTATGATCAACTTTATTAATATTCTTTTTGGGGTGATGATAGGTGTAGTGTTTGTGTTTGTGTATGCCGCACTCTACATTAACTGGCGCATACCGGTGGCTTATTTAATCGGCATTGTTGTATTAACTTTTATTACCAACCGGCTTAGTAAAAAAATAAAAATTATTCAAAAAAATATTGTGGGACAAACCACTGCATTGGCCGGCTCTACAACAGAATCACTCCGCAATATAGAACTGGTAAAAAGCCTTGGGCTTACCCACCAGGAGGTGGACAGGCTGAATAAAAATACTTACAAAATCCTGGGCCTGGAATTAACCAAAGTAAAACGCATACGCAGCATCAGTTTTATACAGGGCACATTGGTAAATACTTTGCGGCAGGTAATTCTTTTTATTTTAATGTGGCTTATTTTCCGCAATCAAATGGATGCAGGGCAATTGGTTACCATGCAGATTTTTTCTTTCTTCATTTTTGGGCCATTGCAGGAAATAGGAAATATCCTTCTCTCTTACCGGGAGGCCGAAGCCTCTTTAAATAATTTTGATTTACTGATGAAAAAAGATCCGGAACTGGAACCTGCTCATCCCAAGCCATTGGGAAATATAGAAACGCTGTCTTTTAAAAATGTTGTATTCAAACACCAGACGGCGGCGCACAAAGCCATTGATAATATCAGCTTTAATGTTGCCATCGGCGAAACCATTGCATTTGTGGGGCCCAGTGGCAGCGGCAAATCTACCCTTATGAAATTACTGGTGGGGCTTTACCGCCCGCAGGAAGGGAAAATATTTTACAACAGCCTGGATGAAACAGAAATACATTTTGATGATCTGCGCAATCAGATTGGCTTTGTAACTCAGGATACCAATTTATTCAGCGGTACCATTAAAGAAAACCTGCTGTTTGTAAATCCTTCTGCTACAGATGCAGCATTGGATGATGCGTTGGAAAAAGCATCCTGTACCTATTTAATAACCCGTGCAGAAAAAGGCCTGGATACCATGATTGGTGAAGGTGGATTAAAACTAAGCGGCGGCGAAAAGCAGCGCCTGTCTATTGCCCGTGCATTGCTTCGCAAACCGCATTTATTAATTTTTGATGAAGCTACTTCAGCACTCGATTCTTTAACCGAAGAAGAAATAACAAATACCATCAGGGAAATTTCTTCTCAAAAAGAACAGATAACTATTTTAATTGCACACAGGCTCAGCACTATTATGCACGCCGACAGAATTTATGTTTTAGAAAAAGGAGATGTAGTAGAAACCGGTACACACGATAGTTTGCTGGATGAAAAAGGATTGTATTATGCCATGTGGAGGCAGCAGATTGGCGAACGGAAAAAACTGGCACCCACTAACGGAAGCAATGAAATACTTCAATCAGCAGAGCAAAAAAATTAAATCCTGTTCATGAGTGCAATACAACTGTTAGGCTTAGCCGCCGGCACCATTACATCTATTACTTTTTTACCGCAGGTAATACAAATATGGAAAACAAAATCTGCAAAAGATCTATCTATGCCTATGTTATTGCTGCTCATTTCAGGCACAACCATGTGGCTTGCTTATGGCCTGTTGATAAAAGATGCAGCCATCATTTATACCAACAGCATGGTATTGGTAATGAGTATGATTATGTTATTTTTTAAACTGAAGTTTAAGTAATTAAAATGGAGATAAGCAAAAAACCAAAACCCGGTTCTTTATGGAGCATTTTTGCTATGCGCTGCCCCCGCTGCAGAAAGGGGGATATGTTTAAAAATAAAAATGCCTATAAAAAATTATCGCTCACCTACATTTTTGATATGTATGATAACTGCCCGGTATGCGGGCAAAAATATGATATGGAACCCGGCTTTTGGTACGGTACAGGTTATGTAAGTTATGCGCTGGCAGTAGCTTTATCTGTTAGTACGTTTGTTGCGTGGTGGGTGCTTATCGGTGTATCTACAGAAGATAACAGAATTTTTTGGTGGCTTGGTATCAATGGCATTTTACTGGTCATATTACAACCCTGGCTCATGCGGCTCAGCAGGGTTATTTATATTCGTTTTTTTGTAAGCTATGATGAAAATTATGAGCAAACCAAACCCAAAGCGTTTGAATAAATACGGGTTAAATTTATACAATTAATTACGATGACGGAGCCAGTGCTCAGGATCAAAATTGCTGGTTTCATTGCTCATATAAAAATCTATTGCACCTACGCCATCAAAGTTTGCTGAAACTTTTCCAATCACCTGGCCGGTTTTTACCTGTTGCCCTTTTTGCACCGATACGCCATTTAAATTACTGTAAGTACTAAAATAGCGTCCATGCTGTATCGTTACTACCTGCATATCTTCTACTTCCTGGGCCATAATAACCGTTCCATCAAAAATTGCTTTTACGGCAGTTCCTATATCAGCAGAAATAGTAGTAGAAGTTACTACCAATTCACTACCGCTCGGAAGCCTGTTTTTGCCGTAATGCATTAATACCAGCCCCCTGTCTAATGGCCATGGCAGACTGCCGCGGTTTCTTTCAAAACTTGTATTCAGTGCTACGTTTTCAGCATTTAATAATACACTTTCCACTTTTTTTGCCGGTGCTGCTACTCTGGTTTTAGAAGCAATTGATTTAGTATTTGAATTTGAATTACTGTTATTTGAAGCCGGATTGTTTTTTGCAGTAGCATCTTTTCTTTCCCGTTCTTCTTTTGCGGCTTTTGCAAGTGCTTCTTTTCTGGCCAGATTCTGTGCTTTTTTAATTGCTGCAGCAATAGCATTGCTCACTTTGGCCATCTGCCTTTTTTTGGCTGTAATCTGGTTATTAAATGTTTTGCCTTGCTTTTTAAGTTCTGCAAGTATGCGGTCCTTTTCTTTCTGCTGGTCTTCCAGAGCCTGCATTTCTTTGCTTTGCACCTTTAGCGTAGAACTCTTTTGTATTTTAGCTCCGCCGAGGTCGCCCATACGTTTGCGGCGCAGATTTTGGGTACGCAAAATGTTTTCCCCCTGCATTTCCCTGTAGTTTCTGTAGCTTTTCAAATACGAAATGCGCTTAATGGCATCATTGAAATTATCTGCAGAAAAAATAAAATTTAAAAACTCGTAGTTGCTCCTGTTTTTATAAGCATATACCATGCTCCTGGCATATTCCTGCTTTAAGGTATCCAGCAATTTATCGTACTTCCTTATATCTTTCTGTATAGTAAAAATATTATTATCCAGCATCCGCAGATCCTTACTTATATTTTCAATTACCCTATCCTGCAGGTTTACTTTATTATTTATCAGTTTCCACTGCAGTAAATTTTCTTTTGTTTGTGCCTTATTGTTATTTAAAAGTTTTTCTGTTTGTTCTATTTCTTTTTTAAGTTCCTGGCGCTGTCTTTCAAGCTCCTCACGGGTTTGTGCAGAACTTACCATTGCCGAAAAACAAAACAGGGAAAAGGATAAAATAAATTTTAGCATTAAACAGAATTTAAAATATTAGTACAAAGATAAAAGCATGTGCTTAACCTGGCATTTAAGTTTTGTATGCGGGTATTAAATAAAATAACGATTATTTTCTTTTATAATTTTTGGGTACCGAAAAAGAAACAGATAATTCTTTGTTAAACTCAAACTGTTTAAAATTCATCCGCAGATCCAGTTTGTTTTTTTCGGAAGCTATTATTTGCCGGTAGGTAGAAAAAGGTTTGCCGTTAATATCCGTGTATTCATCATAAGTAACATCTGCAGTTCTGTTGCGGAGCATATTTACATCATCTAATTTACTGTGAAGCAGTATTTGCTTATCAGCAGAAAGAGTAAGTAAATTTTTAAATTGCTTATCAACTGATGAAGCCAGTATAAAATTTCCAAGGTTTCTGAAAACAACATTATTTTCATTAAAAAAAATGGGATTGCCAATAAATAAATCCTGCAATGTTTTAAAATCAAAAGGGATTTGGGTTACTTCCTGCAGATAATCCAGGGAGCGGTACTGCACTTCTTTTTGTTGTTTGTTTAAAAGTACCACACTGTCTTTTGTTATAAGCACCCTAAAGACTTCTATATTTAAAAATGTGGCAGAAAGAGACATCCATATTGCACTATCTTTTATAATACGCACCACAGCACTAATATCTGGCTGTTTGCCTTTTGAATCTTCAATATCAACTTTAATTTTTGCAGTAAAAGTTTTAAAATCAATATAGTTTCTGTGCAGACTTTCTTTTGTATTACGGGCAAATAAAATTGAATCCTCTACAGAATGTTTTCTTATAATGTTTGCAGAATCTTTTGGTGCTATTGCACTTTTTATTTTTTTTGTAGTGTGACAGGCCATCAAAAAAAAGGGAATAATGAAAATAGATAAAGAGGTAATTCTGTTCATTGCTGATTTTAAAAAATTGATCAATTGTTTATTCCGGTATGTCCAAAGCCACCATCCGACCTTACCGTATCATTCAATTGCTGTACCAGTATTAAGGAGGCTTTTTCTACTTTGGCTACTACCAACTGTGCTATACGGTCGCTGTTATTTATTACCTGTGGCTCATTGCTTAAGTTTATTAATAAAACTTTTATTTCGCCCCGGTAATCACTGTCAATTGTGCCTGGCGTGTTTAAACAGGTAATGCCATTTTTTAATGCAAGTCCGCTTCTGGGGCGTATCTGCACCTCAAAACCTTCTGGTATTTCCATAAAAAGTCCCGAGGGTATTAATTTTCTTTCCAGCGGAAGTAAGGTAACCGGTGCTGATAAATTAGCCCTTATATCCATACCCGAAGAGCCACCTGTAGCGTAAGATGGCAATGGGTTTTCAGAATTATTAATAATATTTATTAAAATATTTTGCATACAGTCAGTTGTTATTTTTCTTTATTTAGTAATACGGTTGCATAAGCCATCAGGCCTTCTTCCCTGCCTGCAAAACCCATTTTTTCGGTAGTTGTTGCTTTAATAGAAATATCATTTTCAGAAATCTGTAAAATGCCCGCAATAGCTGTTTGCATGGCTTGTATAAATGGCATTATTTTAGGAAATTCAAGGCATAATGTACTGTCAATATTAACTATAGTATAGCCTTTATTTAAAATGAGGCCGTAAGTTTCTTTTAATAAAATTTTACTGTCAATATTTTTATATGCTTCATCTGTATCAGGAAAATGCTTTCCTATATCCCCAAGGCATAAGGCTCCAAGTAGTGCATCGCAAATAGCATGTAATAAAACATCTGCGTCACTATGCCCTAATGAACCTTTATAATGTGGAATTTTTACGCCACCAATCCATAACGCTCTCCCTGCCTGTAATTGATGAAAATCTACTCCCGAACCAATTCTGTAACTCATATTAATGGCATTAAAATGTAAATATCTGCAAATCCTTTGATGCAAAAAAGCGTTCCATTTTATGGAACGCTTTTTAAATTATTTAAACGAGCCTGTTATTTTACATCAAATATAAGGCTAAAACGCAATGTATTAGAAAGAGGGTTACGGCTGATACCTGTACCAGACGGCACTAAATAGGCAAAGTTTAAACCAAATGTATTGTATTTTAAACCAGCACCTACAGTAAAGTATTTACGGTTTCCTTTGGCAGGGCTTTCATAAAAATAACCTGTTCTAAAAGCAAATTGTTCTTTGTACCAATATTCTACACCCAGCGAAGCGGTAACTTCTTTAAGTTCTTCGCTGGCACCACCAGGTGCATCGCCAAAGGAGCTGAACCAACTGCTGACAACACCTTTAGTGCGGTAAGCATTAAGAGCCGCGGCACTTGTATCGCCAGGGGTAGGAACCAGTAATTTATTTAAATCAAGGGCAAAAGTTAATTTATTATCTGCATCAAAAGATTTTGTGTAAGCAACACCTGCCCCAAAGTTGGCAGGGATGTAATCTTTTTGATTAGCATTGCTGGTGTAAGATATTTTAGAACCCAGATTGCTTAAAGTAATACCCCAGTTTAATCCTTCACCATTTTCTTTTTGGCCACTATGAAAGTAATGCAGATCGCCGGCAACAGAAGTTCCTTTTTTGTAAGTAACACCACCAATGTTACCACCAGCAAGGTCGGAGCTGATGTAACGCAGAGCAATTCCCAATCCATCTTTAGCGCTTAATTTTCTGGAATATCCAAAATCTACTGCAAACTCCCGTGGGCGTTTACTTCCAATATTATTACTGTTAGCATCGGTGAACTGAATATCACCCAGGCTAAAATACCTGAGGCCCATAGATAGTGCCGCTGTTTCATCTAATTTATAATAACCGGCAGCCGAAGCCAGATATACATCTTTTAAATTAAGGTCGCTTAACCATGGGGTATAAGTAACCCCAATACTTGAAATTTTATTAGAAAAGGGAGTTTTGGCAATATTCCAGAATGCAGAATAGGCATCAGGGGCTGTAGCAATACCTACATCACCCATTCCCGCACTCCGGGCATCGGGAGAAATTCTTAAAAACGGAACAGCAGTGGTTACGGTATTAAGATTAACATTATTAGAAGTTTGAGCCCGGGATACAGCCCCGGCTCCCAGTAACATAACTAAGTAAGTTAGTTTTAATGTTGCTTTTTTCATGCGATTTTTTGTCTTGATTAGGTAAACTTAGATTATAAGCGTTTATTTAAATTGGGTTATTATTAGTTGTAAAAATAATGCGTTTCATTAACCCGGCAATAAATTAATAATTAAGTGTTAAAAATATAATCAAATATATTAAAACAAAAAATAAACTAATACTTCTAACCGGAACGAAAAATTTAATTAAAAATTATATTGTGCATTATCAGAATGTATTTGCAATGACAAAATGTATTGATCGAAAGTTGCATAATAATTAAAAAAAATAACTGTTTATTTTAACAAAAAAACAGTAACGTTAAAATCTTTAGCCATTCGTTTTCGGATAAAGTATTTATATTGCAACCGTATAACCTCCTATACAATAATAAAGAAAACCTTTCGTTAAATAATTTGCAAAACGAATGCACATGCAAAAAATAATTTCAGGAAAAAATCTGATGCTGGCAGCTTTAGCTGCCCTAACATTAAGCGCTTGTAAAAACGGCGGCTTATTTAATAAGAAAAAAGGAAAGTCTGAAGTAACAGGCTGGAATTACGACGACAAAAATATGGGCAACTTTCATGTTGCCAAAGTAAAATACCCCAAAGCCGGGCCGGGGCTTGTGTTTGTACAAGGCGGTTCTTTTGTAATGGGAGCTAAAGACGAAGATGTAATGGGAGATTGGAACAATGTGCCAAGACGGGTAACTGTGCCTTCGTTTTTTATTGATGAAACTGAAGTTGCCAATGTACACTATCGTGAATATTTATACTGGCTCGAAAATACCTTTAGCAACGATACTGCCATAGTATATAAAGCTTTACCTGATACACTTGTATGGAGGGCGGAGCTTGCCTATAACGAGCCTTATGTAGAATATTATTTCAGGTATCCATCTTATAATTACTATCCTGTAGTAGGCGTAAGCTGGCAACAGGCTCACGATTTTTGTACATGGAGAACCGACCGTGTAAATGAATTAAACCTTATCCAAAAAGGATATCTAAAAAAAGATGCAGCAAAAAGAGAAATGAAAGGTGCAGGTGCAGAAGGTTCATTTAACACAGAAGCGTATTTAATGAATCCTGACCTGATACAAGGGAGAAGCAAACCTAAAAAATCTGATTTAAAAGATGTAAATGGTAAACCCCGTTCATCTGTAAGATTAGAAGACGGTATTTTAAATATGGGTTACCGCCTGCCTACAGAAGCTGAGTGGGAATATGCCGCTTACGGCCTGCTTGATCAAAATCCATCGCCCCGTAAAAAAGAAGGTAAATCAGGTGAAGAATTAATATCTAACCAGCAAATTTATTCCTGGAGCCAAAACCCTAACGGCCTTAGAGATAACCGCAGAGGTTCATGGCAAGGTAAATTTTTAGCAAACTTTAAACGTGGCAGTGGTGATAATATGGGTATTGCGGGTGGACTGAATGACCGTGCTGCCATACCTGGAAATGTAAAATCATTTTATCCAAATGCATTTGGCTTATATAATATGAGTGGCAATGTTAGTGAGTGGGTTGGCGATGTTTACCGGCCGCTTACCTCATTGGATGCACAGGATTTTAACTATTTCAGGGGTAATAAATTTCAAAAATACTATAAAAACAGTGCAGGCGAATATGAAAGAGACAGCATGGGCCACTTAAAGAAATCTGATATTTCTGATGAAGAAGTAAAAAACCGCACTAACTATCAACACAATAATGTTATCAATTATCTTGATGGAGATTCAGCCAGTGGTGTTTACTACGGCTACGGGGTTACTTCTTTAGTCAACGATGAATCCAGGGTTATTAAAGGTGGAAGCTGGAACGACAGGGCTTATTGGTTATCCCCCGGCACACGCAGGTTTATGCAGGAAAATCAGGGTGCAAGCACTGTGGGTTTCCGTTGTGCACAAACTTATCTTGGGCCACCGGAAGGGCCTGGCTTTAAAGAAGGAAATATCTTTGGAAAAAGAAAACAAAACGCAAGAAAAAAGAAATAATATAAAATATTCAAGCCTCCGAAAACCGGGGGCTTTTTTTATGAATAAAATTTTAGAACATATCCTTATTTTTGAAGATGCAAACAGATGAGCTTTACAAAATATATTTACAAAACCCACAAGTAGAAACTGATACCAGGAAACTGAAAAAAGGCGATATATTTTTTGCTTTAAAAGGCCCCAACTACAATGGCAATCACTACACCAGGCAGGCTTTGAAAGCAGGTGCATCATTTTGTATTACAGATGAAATTACTGATTACAAAGAGGAAAGAATTTTATTGGTAAAAGATAGCCTGCAGGCCCTGCAGCAATTGGCAAAAAAACATAGAGCGCAATTTAATATTCCCTTTATTGCCATTACCGGCAGCAATGGCAAAACAACCACCAAAGAATTGTTACAGGAAGTATTATTGACTCAATATAAAAGTTATACTACTGTTGGAAATTTAAATAATCATATAGGCATTCCATTAACTATTTTAAGAATAAAAAAAGATGCAGAAATAGCCGTTATAGAAATGGGTGCCAATCATCAAAAAGAAATAGAAGGTTATTGTGAATATGCTATGCCCACATACGGCATCATTACCAATATTGGCAAAGCCCATCTGGAAGGATTTGGCGGCGAAGAAGGCGTAAGAAAAGGGAAGGGCGAATTATTTAATTATCTAAAAAAAACCGGCGGTACAGCTTTTGTGAATAATGATTACGATTATTTAAGAGAACTGAGCAATGGCATTTCTTCTATCATAACTTATGGAACACAGGATGCAGATTACACTGGAAATATTATGAACGATGGAGAATTTTTAGAAGTGTCCATTACCAAAGGCGCCAGCCTGCCATGCATTAAAACACAATTGGTGGGTGGCTATAATTTACCCAATGTTCTTACTGCGGTTTGTGTAGGAAAAACATTTAAGATTGAGGATGAAAAAATAAAAACCGCTCTGGAAAATTATGCTCCCACCAACAGCCGCTCCCAGTTAATAGAAAAAGACAGCAATAAAATTATACTTGATACATACAATGCCAATCCCACAAGCATGAAAGCCGCTATAGAAAATTTTGCAAAAATGAATGGGGATAAAAAAGTTTTAATATTGGGCGGTATGATGGAGTTGGGCTCAGAAAGTGAAAAAGAACATACTGTAATTGTAAATTTAATAGCACAATATAAATGGCACAAAATAGTATTGGCAGGCAGCGATTATAAAAACCTGCCCGGCGAAATTATTCATCTCAATAACGCTGCAGAAACTGCTGAGTGGTTCAGGCTGCAGCATTTTAAAAATGCGCAGATATTAATAAAAGGCTCCCGAAGTATGCAGATGGAAAAGGTAATAGAATGATTTTAATTAGAAATGATTAGCCCTTACATTTGCAGCCCGTAAAATAATTAACAGGAGACTTGTCCGAGTGGTTGAAGGAGCACGCCTGGAAAGTGTGTATAGGGGAAACTCTATCGAGGGTTCGAATCCCTCAGTCTCCGCTTTTTGGGACAATTCATTGCTATAATGGTTGCCCCTTTTTTATTTTCATACACATTTTTCTATTCTCCAAAGGGCTTGTATAAATTTTTATTTATGCTTTTTAAAACCATTTATGGTAATACCTGATGCATAAATATGGCTCTCAGTCTTTAAGAAATATTTCGGGATAACAGGAGTATTAATGTGATAGCAGGGGCAATTTTAGGATAAGGGGGAATTAAGAAAATATGGATAATTTTATAATGTGGTTAAAAATGTTAATTTTTTATTAACTTTTTCCCTAAATTACATTTTATTTATCACCAAACATACAAGCAAATGAGAAAAATTAAATTAGTGTTGACGATCTTATTCGTCAGCCTTATTTCTGTTGTTACCCATGCGCAAATAAAGGGTAAAGTAACAGATGCAAACGGGGTTCCGGTAAATGGTGCCTCTATCAGGGTAAAAAATACCAAAACTGGTACCAGTGCGGCTTCCGACGGAACTTTTAAAATCAATGCATCTCCCAATTCCACTTTAATAATAAGTGCTATTGGCTTTGAAATAAAAGAGGTTGCTGTGGGAAACAGTACCGATTTAAATATTTCGGTGCAGCAGAGTTCCAGCCAGTCTTTAAACGAGGTAGTAGTTACCGCTTTAGGTACTAAAAGAGAGAAAAAGTCTTTGGGTTATTCTGTGGCAGTAGTATCAAAAAAAGATTTAGAGTTAAGGCCAGAGGGTGATATTGCCAGGGTACTCACTGGTAAAGCTGCAGGTGTTAATATTTTAAACACCAGCGGTATTTCCGGTAGTGGTACAAATATTACTATCAGAGCTATTAGTACTATCACAGGTAATTCTACACCGTTGTTTATTGTTGATGGGGTGCCTTTTGATGGTGGTACAAATGCTAATAGCGGTTTTACATACGGTAACCAATCTCCTAGCAGATTTCTTGATTTAGATCCCAACAACATTGAAAATGTGAGCATTTTAAAAGGGTTAAGTGCAACAACTCTATATGGAGAGCTTGGAAGAAACGGGGTTATATTAATTACAACAAAAAATGGCGGAGGGGTAAAGGCAAATAAGAAAACTGAAATATCAGTCTCTCAATCTTATTTTCAAACTACGGTTGCTAATTTACCCGAGTATAATACAAAATACGGAGGTGGATTTGATTTAAGTACCGGCGTTCAATTTTTTAGCAATTGGGGTGGTGCTTTTAGTAATCCACCAGTAACGGTTAGACATCCATACGATAGAACAGCTTTAAATGCTGCTTTTCCTGAATATATAGGTGCCAAATATGAGTTTAGGCAATATAAAAATAATGTGAAAGACTTTTTTAGAACAGGCATTGTAAATAATACATCTGTAAACATAGGTGGATCAGGGGCAAATGCGAGTTATAATGGAAACTTTAGTTATCTGGATGATAAAGGTTTTATACCCGGAAATTCTTTAAATAAAATGAGTTTTGGACTTGGGGGTAATGCAAAACTGGCAAATAATTTTACATTGACCGGTTCATTTAATTATGTAACCACAAAAGTAAAATCTCCGCCAACAAGCACCAGCTTTGGTAGTTCTGCATCTAATGCATCTGTATTTGGTGATGTATTATATACTCCTACTTCAGTTGATCTGCAGGGTTTGCCATGGGAAAATCCATTAGATCATTCTCATGTATATTATAGAAGCAATAATGGTATTCAAAATCCACGGTGGACACTGGTTAACTCTTTTACAGGAGATGATGTTAGCAGAATATTTGGTAACCTGCAGTTGAAATATGATTTTACAAAAAAGCTTAATTTAAGTTACAGGGTTGGTTTTGATAATTACTCAGAAAATCAACTGTATGCTCAGAATAAAGGGGGAGCTTATACACCTGATGGAATTTTACGTACTTCTACACGAAAGAACACCATTTGGGATCAATTATTACAAGCTGCTTATAATACGGATTTAAGTTCTGATATAAAACTTACCGCAGAAACAGGTTTGAACATTAGAAATGATTTGTTTGAACAAACAGGATATACCAGCAGTAAACAATTGGTTTATGGTTTATTAAATCATGCAAATTTTGTTGATCATCAATCAAGAGGAGAAGATGGTGGTGAATTACAATACAAATATGAATTGGAAACTGTTGGTGCTTTTGTTGCTACCACTCTTGCATACAAAGAGTATTTGTATTTAAATTTAGGAGGAAGACAAAGCTTTACATCAGCGTTAGAAAAACAGCATAGAACTATATTTTATCCAAGTGTAAACTTATCTTTTATCCCTACTACTGCAATTGCATCTTTAAGAGACAGCCGTATTTTAAATTATCTAAAACTTAGAGTTGCTTATGGAACAAGTGCTGAATTTGCAAATCCTTATACAACAAGGCCAACGCTTGGTATCTCTACAAAAGTTTTTGTAGATGGAGCGAACAATTCGATTAATACCAATTTTGTTCCAGGCAGATTACCTAATAAAGATTTAAAACCTGCATTGTTTAGAGAATATGAATTTGGTGCAGAGGGTAGATTTTTTGACAGTAGAATAAATTTAGACCTGAGTCTTTATAGCAGAAATACTAAAAATCAAATTTTAAACAGGGATCTTGACCCTTCAACAGGTTATAATGTTCAAACTATAAATGCCGGTAATGTTAGAAACAGAGGAATTGAGCTGGGATTAGGTTACACAGTAATAAGAAACAAAAACTTCAGATGGCAATTAGATGGTTTATTTACAAAAAATAAAAGTCTTGTCACTGGTATTCCTGCGGATTTAAAAGCAATCAGAACTGCCGGATTTACTAACCTCGGTACCTTTGCAATCAATGGTCTGCCATTAGGTGTAATTCAGGGAAAAGCATTTAAAAAGACTGCTGATGGACAAAAATTGGTAGGAACAAATGGAGATTATATTACAGCCGATACTATTAGTGTTATAGGAGATCCTACACCTGATTATAAGGTAACAGGAATTACTTCACTCAGCTACAAGTCAATTACTCTACGAATTCAAATGGAATATACAAAAGGTGGCTCTTTTTATTCTGCTACCTCCAGTGTATTATTGGGTAGAGGAGTAACAAGAGATACTGAATTTGACAGGGCATTACCGTATATCTTACCAGGGGTAAAGGCTGATAAAACACCTAATGACATCCAGATAAGCGCTACCCAGGCTTACTTTGACAATACAGTAGCTGGAGGAGGTGCTGATGAAACAGGGATTTACGATGGTACAAATATCCGCATAAGAGAAGCTTCTTTATCATACAACCTTCCTCAGAATATACTTAGGAAATCACCTTTTGGTGCAGTATCTATTTCTATTTCAGGTACTAACCTTTATAATTTTGCACCTAATTTTCCAAAGTATGTGCATTTTGATCCGGAAACTTCTGGTTTAGGTGTTAGTAATGGTAGAGGGTTGGAATTTTTTACGGGGCCATCAGCCCGTCGTATGGGAGCAAGTATTAGAGTAACTTTTTAATTTTAATTTTAAATTTTTTAAGT
>JANLQE010000252.1:0-3841 GCA_031367625.1 Bacteroidota bacterium | reverse complement strand
GCTAAATGGGAGGAAGGAGCATATGTTGTGATTTGCTTTCAAAATTTTAAGTAACTTAGTTCTTACACAACTATTAGCGATAGTTTGTAATAATGGGGTCTGTTGTGATTTGCTTTCAAAATTTTAAGTAACTTAGTTCTTACACAACTGATTTGCTGAAAAGCCTTTACAGGTATAAGTTACAGGGTTATTTTAGGATTAAAAATTGCCCTGTAACTTTGTTTTTCTATTCCTGCCGGGCGACATTAAAACATTTCTAACTGCTGTACCGGTGCGGCGGCAGAAATTATTTTGTGCCCATGAAATATCTCCATCATTCCAAACTGCTTATCGGTAATGCACATGATGCCTACATGACCTTTTTCAGGTAATATTTTTTTCACCCGTTTTATATGCACATCTGCATTTTCCCTGCTGGCACAATGGCGCATGTATATGCTGAACTGAAACATATTAAAACCATCTTTCAGAATATTCTTTCTAAACAAGCCGGCCACTTTACGCTCTTTGGCGGTTTCTGTCGGGAGGTCGAAAAATACAAGTACCCACATTATACGATATGCATTTAAATGGTTATTCATGTTGATGAACATTGATGATGATGAATATTGCTGTCATCCCGACGAAGGAGGGATATGCCTGGTTATGCTTTACTTATTACCCGGCAGATACTTCGCTTCGCTCAGTATGACACAGCAATCAATCAGCAGATACTTCGCTTCGCTTAGTATGGCAGAGCATTGCCCGGCAGATACTTCGCTATCGCTCAGTATGACAGCTATATTTCATCATTTAAAAATTTCCACTCTGCATTCATGCTGTTTATTAATGCTTCTTTTTTACTTCTTCTCCATCCTTTTATTTCTTTCTCCCTGGCAATGGCATGTTCTATAAACTCAAACCGTTCATAATAAAGCAGAAAATAAGCATTATACTGGCCTGCAAATGAACGGTGCCTGAAGGGTATAGAATTTTGCTCATGCTCATACAGCCTTCTTGCCAGGTCATTGGTTACCCCGGTATATAAAACTGTTTTATTTTTATTGGTTACGATATAAATAAAATAGTTATGGCCACCTAAAGTTTTCATGTTGATGTGTATTGATGATGATGAATATTGCTGTCATCCCGACGAAGGAGGGATATGCCTGGTTATGCTTTACTATTACCCGGCAGATACTTCGCTATCGCTCAGTATGACACAGCAGTCAATCAGCAGATACTTCGCTGCGCTCAGTATGGCAGGAGCATTGCCCGGCAGATACTTCGCTATCGCTCAGTATGACACAGCAGTCAATCAGCAGATACTTCGCTACGCTCAGTATGACACAGCAGTCAATCGGCAGATACTTCGATACGCTCAGTATGACAGCAATCTTTTATACAAATTCAGGGTATAAAATTTTGCGCTGTTTGCCTTCAAAACATTTTGCCAAAGATGCCGTTGTTTTTTGCACAGCTACCATCAGCGGACTTTTCTCTTCATTTATCATTACATCCATAGCCGGAATATTCAGTAATTGTTTTTTCATGCCGGGTGTTATCTCCAGAAAACTCCCGTTCATCCTTACAATATCCCACACTGTTTTATCTACAAAGGGGCGGTAGGGTTCCATAATATCATCGGCCAGGCAGTAGGCATTGTACTGGTTTTTATGAAAGATGCCAAAAGTAGGCAGCAGCCCACTGGCAACAATGTTCCGGGCTACTACAGCTCTCAGTATAGCATAGCCATAATTTAATAAGTTGTTTGGGGGTATGCCTTCCCGCTCTCTTTTAAAAGAAGGAAAAATAGGAAATATATTTTTCCAGTAAAATGCAGCAGCAGTAGCTTCGTGGTGTTCACTGTCTCCGCTTTTTACTTCCATGGCCCAGTTGCGCAGGTTTTTTGCGCCTATGTTTATGCTTTCCAGCATAGTGGCCTGGTTATCTATTTTTGCGCTTACCGTTTGCTGCCAGAGTTGTTTTTTTAAAGGTACAGAAGCTTCTAACTGTGCCTGAAATTTCTGGCTTTGAAGCGTGTGCCCATCCAGGTTTAGCATCAGGCCGGTAGGGTGGTGCCTGTTATCGCAGGTAATAAAGGCCACATTGTTTTCCAGCAGCTTGGCTATTACAGCCTGGGTAATGGTTATCTGCTGATGATCTAAAATAAGTACCCCAATATCTTCTATGGGCAGTGTTATCATTTCGCCTGTATCTGTACTTTCAAAAACAAGTTGTTCATCTTTGGTTTTTAGATAGGCAGGGTTGCCGAAGTATAGGGTGCGCTTTATCATAAGCCCTTATTTTTCAAGTGCAGTATTTTTTCAAGCTCTTCTGCATCCGTAAGGTCTTTACTGCGGCCGCTGGCTTTTTTATTTTTTATCAGGCTTTGTATATGTATCAGGGGTATTGCAAGCCCATCAATATTTGCCTGTAAGGCTGTTGGTTTTGCTTCATCATATTTCACCCCCGATATATGGGTCATAAATTCTGTTTGCTGAGGCTTTTCAAAAATGTTGAATAGCTGTGCGGTTGTAAAATCCCAGTTTTTTATGGTATTCATTCCTTCTTCATCAAACCCCATTGCAGCCATTGCATCCAGCAGCAGTAGTTTATTATTATTAGTTGGCTTTATCCAAATGTCCATATCACCTGTTACCCTGTTGTAGCCATAATAGTTTACCGCATAGCCGCCAATCAGCATAAAATCTACTTTTTTTTCAATCATTTTTTTAAGCACCATCCGGTGATTTTCAATAAATATATTCATGGTCTTGGGTGAAGGTTTATAATACGGGGTGCATTTTTTAATTGAGTTTCGTCTTTAATGCCGAAAGATGCAAGTACCATTTGTTTAAGGTTTTTTAATAATTCTTCCGGTGATAATGAGGCATAGTATTTTAACCGGTCATTGTCTCTTTCCTCAAAAGAAGAGAATTGCTGGATTGTTTTTTTTTCATACGCTGCTTCCGGTTCGGAGGCTATGTTGATATTCTTTTTTTCTTTTGGCATTAAGTTGTTTTTTAATTTTCATAAAGTTAATGTTGCCTTTGTAATAAGCACTTCCATATTTTCATAAAAATATTTTTATTTCCACTATTCACACTTTCAAAAACTAATTGCTCATCTTTTGTTTTGAGGTAAGCCGGGGTGCCAAAGTATAGGGTGCGTTTAATCATAAGTATCTTTCTAATATTCGCCTAATTTGACAATTTGTCCAACATGATTTATTCTAACTTTTATTATGCCCTTTAAAGCATTTAAACCGAGTTGTGGTTTATAAGAAATGTCTTTTAATTCTTTTCTTTCTTCTACAGTTGTCTCTAAATGATGCCTGAAAAAATAGTTTTTTGTTGCTATCTTCTGGACTCTAAATAAATGCGAACTAATCAATTTATTATTTACTGGATTCATTAAGTCAATTTCTGAAGGATCAAAATCTAAGGAAGGGAAAATGAAATATTCATTTTGTTTCATTGTAAATAAAAATTGCCAACCTATTACTTGATTGTACATCTTGTCTATTATAGGCAAGCCCTGGTTTACACGCTCAACAGCTTCATAAAGGGATACAATGTTTTCTTGCAAATCTCCTTTTTGATCTTTATAAATAGCCACATGATGATTATTGCCACTACTTATAAAGTCTACGGGTATTGGTTGCCCATTTTCATTTAATATTTCTTTACCATTATGGTCTTTTTTATTATGTAATGCCTCGGCATTTTTTATGCCGCTGATAGCTACTCGTTTAATACAAATACCCTTTTCTTTATTTTGCCAAATAGGGTTTTTATCAAGATTACTGAATGCTTCTTTGGCATTACCCTTAAATTCTTCTAACCTTTTTTGTAAAATA